>DASVOY010000177.1:0-3084 GCA_036383115.1 Allostellaceae bacterium | reverse complement strand
ATAGCGCCAGGCGAGGACCGCGCCATACCAATCCAGTTCCATTGTCGACCCCATGGGGTACTCCCGACATGAAAAATTCCGCCGGCAGCCAAGCTGGGCGGAATCGCTCGCTTTAGCTGCATTTCTTAAGCGCCCGCAAGCTGATGCTCAAATCGGCGCTGTGATTGATTTGTAAACTGCAGAGGCTGAGATGTCAATATTCTATGTATTACAGCATAAAAAATGTACTTTTCGATCCTGGCAGCGCGCGTGGCAGTGGTGCGAAAGTCAGTTGCCCGAGAAGGGGCGGGCGGTGGCGACCGGCGCTAGCACGCGGCCCGGCGGCAGCCACAAGGTGGCGGTGGTGCCCTCGCCCGGGATGCTTTGGAGCTCCAGCCTGCCGCCATGCAGCTCGGCCATGGAGCGTGCCAGCGGCAGGCCGAGGCCAGTGCCTTGGTATTTGCGCGCCAGGCGACTGTCGATCTGGCCGAAGGGGCGCAACGCCTTCTCAAGGTCGTCGGCGGCGATGCCGATGCCGGTATCCTCCACCGCCAAGCGGAAGCCGGACGTATCGGCATTCGCCCCGATCACCACCCGACCGCCGGCCGGCGTGAATTTGACTGCATTGGAGAGGAGATTGAGCAGGATCTGCTTGAGCCGCCGGCCGTCGCCTTGGAGATAAGGCAGCCCTTCCGGCAGCGCGTGGACCAGCGTGATGCCGGCGGCGTTGGCGCGCTCGCGCATCAGACGGACGCAGGATTCGACGACGGCGCCGATGTCGACCGTCTCCTCGAGGAGCTCGACCTTGCCGAACTCCACCTTGGAGACGTCGAGCACGTCGTTGATCAGGTTGAGCAGGTGCAGGCCGCTGTCGCGGATGTCGCGGGCGTAATCGCCGTAACGGCCGTCACCGAGCGGGCCGAAGATCTCGCCCATGAGGATGTCGGAGAAGCCGATGATGGCGTTCAAGGGCGTGCGCAGCTCGTGGCTCATATTGGCGAGGAACTCGGTCTTGCTGCGGCTCGCCAGCTCGGCCTCGTCCTTGGCACGGCGCAGATCGGCTTCGACGCGCTTGCGCTCGGTGATGTCAGTATAGGTGAAGAGCATGCCGCCCTCGGGCATATGCGTGCGCCCGATCTCGATGACCCGCCCGTTGCGGTAGACCTCGGCGAGCTGCGACTGCGGCCGCCGCAGCTCCTCCAGCCGCCGCGCCACCAGAGCCTCGACGTCGCCCGGGCCGTACATCCCTTGCGCCGCGAGCGGGCGCATCATGTCGGCGAGCGAGCTCCCGACCTGGACCACGCCGTGCGGCAACTGCAGCAGCTCGATCATCCGGTCGTTCCACGTCCGAATGGCGAGAGAGGCATCGACCACGAGCAGCCCCTGCTCCATGTTGTCGAGCGTGGCGCGCAACACGGTGCTCTTCTCGGCGAGCTCTTGTTCGCGGCGCTTGAGCGTGGTGATGTCGGTCTGCACCACGACGGTGCCGCCGTCGCTGGTGTGCTGCTCGGCCACCTGGATCCAGCGGTCGCCGGTCTGCCGCTCTTCGACCTCGAAATGCGGCTGGCGATGGCGCCGCATGCGGTCGCGCACCCATTCCTCGGCGCGGCCCGTTGCCGGCACCGGCAACCCGGCAAGCGCGCTGGCGCGGCAGATATCCTCGAACTTGGTCCCCGGCACTAGGCAATGGGCGATCGGCGCATGCATCTCGCGATAACGGCTGTTGCACAGCACCAGCCGATCCTCCGCGTCGAGCAGCATGAAGCTTTCCGGGATGCTCTCGATGGCATCGGTCAGGCGTGACTGGGCGAGGGCGGCGCGCTCCTCGGCCATGGTCTCGTCGGTGAGATCGCGCCCGGTGCCGCGATAGCCCCTGAATTCGCCGGCAGCATCAAAGACAGGAACGCCGCTCACCGATAGGTGGCGCAAGGAGCCCATCGCGTTGCGCCGGACGAAGCGGAAATCGCGGAACGGCACCCGCATCTCGAGCCGCAGCAGCAGCGGCTGCCAGTCGGTCTCGTCCATGCCGGGGAGCTTCACCTCGTCGATGCGCCGGCCGAGGAAATCTGCGCCGAACAGCGGGTTCGGCCGGTCGACCCGGTCCGACATGTAGGCGAAGCGCAGCTCCGCATCCATCTCCCAGAACCAGTCGGAGCCGGTCTCGGCGAAGGCGCGCAGGCGCTGCTCGTTGTCCGGCGCTGGCACCGGCGAGGGAGAAGGGGCCGCTCTGGCGATTTGCTCGCGAGGTCTCGGCATGCTCGGTGGCGCCGCCCCGACACTCCCCATTCTGGGTGGATGCGCGACGAATGCTAGCGGTCGATCATTAACAAGCTGTCAACCGTCGGCGTTAACCTTACCGCTATGCCTTTGAAATCATTCGGCCCAGATTGCGCCCGCCGAAGATGTGGACATGGAAATGCGGCACTTCCTGGTGGGCGTCGCGGCCATGGTTGGCAAGGATGCGGTAGCCGCTGTCGGCCACCCCCCGCTCGCGCGCGATGGCGCCTACGGCGCGTACAAAGGCGGCGATCTCGGCCTCCGACGCCGTGGCCGAGAAATCGTCGAACGAGACATACTCGCCCTTGGGAATCACCAGAATATGCGTCGGGCTCGCCGGGTTGATGTCGTGGAAGGCGAGGACGTAGTCGTCCTCGTAGACCTTCCGGCTGGGGATCTCGCCGCGCAGGATGCGGGCGAAGACGTTGTTGCGGTCATAGGCCATGCCGGTCTCCCGCGAGCGCGATCAGGGTTGGCGCGATTGCTTCTCGGCAATGCCCGAGGTGCCGGCACGAGCTTCGAGCGCGCGCCAGACTTGCGCCGGCGCGATACCGGCATCGGCCCACAGCACGAGCAGGTGGTAGAGCAGGTCGGCGCTCTCGGCGACGATTCCCGCGGCGTTGCCGCGCACGCCCTCGACCACCGTTTCGACCGCCTCCTCGCCGACCTTCCGCGCGATCTTGGCGGTGCCGCCGGCAAAAAGCTTCGCCGTATAGGAGGTCGCGGGGTCGGCGCCGCGTCGGCTCGCGATTACCGCATAGAGCCGGTCGAGCGTGCCGCCGTCGATCTCCGCCATGTCCGGCCTCCGCAGAAGTGTGGGGCCAGGGA
>DASVOY010000176.1:0-2620 GCA_036383115.1 Allostellaceae bacterium | reverse complement strand
GCTCAGCTTGCTGACGAGTTCCGCTTTGGCCAGCGCGATCTCCTGGCGGATGAGGCGCTTGCTTTCGCGGGCGAGGTCGCCAAAGAGCCCCGCGACCGTGCGCTCATTCCGCGGTATGGTCACGGTATCGTCGCGGGTCACCATCACACCCGTCCCCCGCCGACCGCCGGCCCGTAGCCGGCCATCGGCTCGTCGCGCGTTTGATAGGCGGGATGATAGCCGCCGCCGGCGGCGCTCGTGGCATAGCCCTGCGACCGGCCCTCCGACGACGGGCGCGAGAGGAGGCGGCCGATGACGAAACCCGCCGCCACCGCGCCGGCGATGAACAGCGCCGGCTGGCGCCGCGCGAAGTCTTGGGTGCTCTCCAGCACCTCTCTGAAGTCGCGCCGGCGCACCGTCTCCGACAGGCGGTCGATCTGATCGGCCGCCTGCTCGGCATAGTGCGCGACCGTGTCGTTGTTCTCGCGCTCGAGCGTGTCGGCGGTCCGGCGCAGCGCCTCGGCCAGCCCGTGCACCGCCTCGGCCAGGCGCTCCTGCTGCTCATGCAGCAGCGACTGCGCCGCCTCGCGCATCTGCTCGCCGAGCCGGCGCACCTCATGCGTCGCGGCCTCGCCGGCAGCGCCGGCCTGCGCCTTCGCCTGCTCGAACGTGTCGCGTGCGGCGTCCTTCGCCGCGTCCATCGTGTCGCTGGCGCTCGCGCCGGCGCGCTTGCCGCGTCTGTCGCCCGAATTCTCGTTGCGCTCGGCCATGCCGCTCTCCCGCCACCGTCCGTTGCCGCGCCCGCTCTTTGCCGTCTCGCGGCGGGGCTGTCGCGATACGGGAAAAACGTCCACTGGAATGCCCGGTTCCCACGCTCACGCAGGGCGGGGATAGGCGGCCCCTCGCTGCCGTCTAGGGGGAAGCGCGCGTTCGGGTCAGATGCGCTCGTCGAGGAAGAGGTCGATGCGCAGCTTCTCGCCGCGTTTCACCGCATATCGCTCGAAATCGGTGACGCCCGCCTCGCGCAGTACCGCCTCGTCGAGGAGAAATTGGCCGGTGAGGCTGCGGCTGTCGCGCGTCAGGATCGCATGCGCGGCATCCGCCATGATCTCGGGCTTGCGGCCGGCCTCGGGGCGGGCGCCGGGGATGATCTGCAGCGCCGCGGTGGCGATGGTGGTGCGCGGCCAGAGCGCGTTGACGGCGATGCCGTCCTTCCTGAACTCCTCGGCCATGCCGAGGACGCACAGGCTCATGCCGTATTTGGCAATGGTGTACGCGACGTGCGGGGCGAACCAACGCGGGTTCATGTTGAGCGGCGGCGACAGCGTGAGAATGTACGGGTTCGCCGCTTTCTTCAGATAGGGGATGCAGGTGCGCGAGCAGAGATATGTCCCGCGCAGATTGATGCCCATCATCAGGTCGACGCGCTTCATCGGCGTCTCGAGCGTGCCGGTAAGGCTGATGGCGGAGGCATTGTTGACGAGAATGTCGATGCCGCCGAAGCGCTCCGCTCCCGCCTCGACCGCGCGCAGCACCTGGTCCTCCTCGCGGATGTCGGTCTGGATGGGAAGCGCCTGCCCGCCCGCTGCCTCGATCTCCTCGGCCGCGGTGTAGATGGTGCCGGGGAGCTTCGGATGCGGCTCAGTGGTCTTGGCGGCGATGACGATGTTGGCGCCGTCCTTCGCCGCGCGCAGCGCGATCGCGAGCCCGATGCCGCGCGAGCCGCCGGAGATGAAGAGAGTCTTGCCCTTGAGGCTGGCCATGACGCGTCCTCCCTCAGTTGCGGCCGAAGCGCGGTGCGCGCTTGTTGACGAAGGCGTCGACCGCCTCGGTGAAATCGCCGGTCGCGGTCGAACGCGCGAACGCGTCGGCCTCGGCCTGGAGCTGCGCGTCGAGCGTGCGGTCGAGCGACTGGCTCAGCAGCTGCTTGGTGGCGGCGATCGCCTCCGCCGGCCCCTCGGCGAGGCGTCGCGCCAGCGCGCTCACGCGATCGGCGAGGACGGCGGCGGGCACGACCTCGTTGACGAGGCCAAGCGCGAGCGCCTTCGGCGCGTCGAAGCGCTCGCCCAGGAGCGCGATCGCCATCGCCTGCTTGGCGCCGACATGGCGCGGCAGGAAGAAGGTCGAGCCGCCGTCGGGGCTGACGCCGAGATGGATATAGGCGAGGGTGAACATGCTCTCCGCGCTGGCGACGGCAAGGTCGCAGGCCATCATCAGGCTCATGCCGAAGCCGGCGCAAGGCCCATGCACCGCGGCGATCACCGGCTGGCGCAGCCGGCGCAGGCGCACGATCGTCGGATGGACGTTGCGGATGAAGCGCTCGAAGGCGATGCGCCGCTCCGCCGGCGGCTGGCCGGTGAAGCCGGTGAAGAACTTGATGTCGCCGCCGGCCATGAAGCCGTCGCCCGCGCCCTTGATGACGACGGCGCGTGCGGCGTTGTCGCTCTCGATACGGTCGAGCGCGAGGCCGAGACCCTCGGCCATGTCGGGGTTGATCGCGTTGAGCACCTTCGGCCGGTTGAGCGTGAGGGTGATGACGCCGCCATCGGCGCTGTAGAGAACGGTTTCGTTCATGGTGCCTCCCTCCGCGCTCGTGCCGCAGCCCCACTCACCCTTCGAGACGCGCCCTACGGGCGCTCCT
>DASVOY010000175.1:0-6187 GCA_036383115.1 Allostellaceae bacterium | reverse complement strand
GTCCCGATCGGCCCCAAGACCACGGCGAGCCTGCTCCACGATCGCCTCGCCGCCGCTGGCGCCCGGCTCATCGTCGAGGCGCTGGACGCCTTGGCCGAGGGCCGCCTCGCGCCGCAGCCGCAGCCGGAAACGGGCGTGACTTACGCGAAGAAGCTCCGGCGCGAGGAAGGTGCGCTCGACTGGCGCCGCACCGCGGAGGAGCTGGAGCGCGCCGTGCGCGCCTTCGATCCCTGGCCGGGCGCCTGGTTCGAGCACCGGGGCGAGCGCATCAAGGTGCTGGCGGCCGAGCTCGCCAACGCCCCGCCAGGCCCGACGCCCGGCACCGTGGTCGACGCGCGGCTTGCCGTGGCCTGCGGCGCCAGCGCGCTGCGGCCCCTGGCGCTGCAGCGGGCCGGACGCGCGCCCCAGGATGTCGACGCCTTCCTGCGGGGGTATCCGATCGCCGCTGGGACCGTGCTGCCATGCCCCGCTACAAGCTGACTATCGAGTATGACGGCAGCGGACTCGTCGGCTGGCAGCGCCAGGCCAACGGGCTCTCGGTGCAGGAGGTGCTGGAGACGGCGGTCGAGCGCTTCTGCGGCGAGGCCGTGACCGTGCACGGCGCCGGCCGCACCGATGCCGGCGTCCACGCGCTGGCGCAGACCGCGCATCTTGACCTGCCGCGCGAGGCGTCGCCCGACGTGATCCGCAACGCGCTCAATCATCACGTCAAGCCGGCGGCGGTCGCCGTGCTCGCCGTCGAGCGCGTGGCGGAGAGCTTCGATGCGCGGCGCTCGGCGCGCGGGCGCGTCTATCTCTACCGCATCCTCAACCGCCGGCCGCTGCCGGCGCTGGAGCGCGGGCGCGTCTGGCAGGTGGGTCCGGGGCTCGACGCCGAGGCGATGCAGGAGGCGGCGCAGCTCCTCGTCGGCAAGCATGATTTCACCACCTTCCGCGACACGCTGTGCCAGGCGAAGTCGCCGGTGAAGACGCTGGACCGGCTCGATGTCACGCGCGCAGGCGACGAGATCCGCATCGAGGCGCGCGCCCGCTCCTTTCTCCATCACCAGGTGCGCAACATGGTGGGGACGCTGAAGCTGGTCGGCGCCGGCAAATGGCGCGTCGCGGACGTCGCCCGGGCGCTCGCCGCGCGCGACCGGCGTGCCGGCGGCCCGACGGCGCCGCCCGAAGGACTTTATCTGGTTGAGGTCATCTATGCGCCGCGTTAGCGGCCGTGCGGCCGCAGCGGCAGCACGTTCGAGGCACCCGCCGGCTGCACCTCGCCGCGGCGAAGCACCATCTGGATCCTTTCCGCCAGCTCCGCCACCTTGAATGGCTTCTTCAGCAGCGGGGCATCCTGGACCTGCATGTGCAGCGCCTGCATGTCGGCGTAGCCGGTCGTGAACAGGATCGGCAGGGAGGGCCGGCGCTCCCGCGCGACGCGCGCGACGTCGGCACCGGTCATGCCGGGCATGGCGTAATCGACGAGCAGGCAATCGACCGTCTCGACCTTGTCGAGAATCTCGAGCGCGGCGCGGCCATTGGCCGCCTCGAGGGTGCGATAGCCCAGACTCCCCAGCGACAGCGTGATCAATTCCCGGACGTCCCGATCGTCGTCGACGACGAGAACCAGCTCGCTCCCGCCGGGAATGTTCTGCGCCGCGGCGGTCTCCTTTGCCTGGTCCAGCGCCGCGGTGCGGGCGCGCGGGAAATAGACTTCGACCGTGGTCCCTTGGCCGAGCCCGCTGCGGATCCGCACATCGCCGCCCGATTGCTTGGCGACACCGTAGACCTGGCTGAGGCCAAGGCCGCTGCCGCGGCCGACCTCCTTGGTCGTGAAGAAGGGCTCGAAGGCCTTGGCGAGCACGTCCTCTGACATGCCCGTGCCGGTGTCTCTCACCGACACGCGAATGAGATCGCCCGGAGGCAGGTCCGGCGCGCGCGCGGGGTCGCCGGCGGCAACGTTCGCCGTCTCGATCGAGAGTTTGCCGCTGACCGGCATGGCGTCGCGGGCGTTGATCGCCAGGTTGAGGATCACCAGCTCGAGCTGATTGGGATCGACGAGCGCCGGCCAGAGTTCAGTGTCGAGCATCTGCTCGATGCGGATGGTCGTGCCGATCGTCCGCGCCAGCATCCCGCCCATCCCACCGACCACGTCGTTGACGTTGACGGGCTTGGGCTGGAGGTGCTGCTTGCGGGCGAAAGCGAGCAGCTGCTGCGTCAGCTGGGCGCCGCGCTCGGCGGCGCGCACCGCCGTCTGGACCAGCTTCTGCGTCGCCTCGTCGCGGCTGCGCATGCCGATGAACTCGAGATTGCCGAGGACGGCGGTGAGGAGATTGTTGAAGTCGTGCGCGACGCCGCCGGTGAGCTGCCCGACCGCCTCGATCTTCTGCGCCTGACGCAGGACGGCCTCGATCTGCTTACGCTCCTCGGTCTCGGCGATGAGGCGGCGGTTCGCCTGCTCGAGCGCGTGCGTCCGCTCGTGGACGCGCTGCTCCAGGGTCTCGTTGAGCGAGCGCAGTGCCGCGGCGGCGCGCTCCCGCTCCCGCAGGTGGTCGCGCACCTGATATTGGCGGCGGCGCGCGCGCAGCGCCGATTGTGCGGCGGTCACCAGGGTGACCGAACGGAGCGGCCGCTCCAGCAGCACCACATTGCCGAGGGGTCCGAGCGGGCGCAATCGTCGCAGGCCGGTGCCGCGGCTGGCGGCGGCCAGCAGGATGGGGAAATCCGACCAGGCGGGCTGGCGCTCGAGCCAATCGATCAGGCATCGCCCATCTCTGAGCGCCTCTTCCGCCACCAGGGCGGCCCCGGCGCCACGATCGAGCTCGGCACACAGATCGACCAGATCGGAGCAGGCGAATTCTGCCAGCCCTGCCCGATCGAGCGCGACGGCAACGGACTGCGCGTCCTTGCCCGAAGGGGCAAGAATCAGAATGCGCTCTTCCAACAACTCAGCGCTCGGCAGTTCCATCGGCCCGCAGCAAGCCCCTGGTCGAACCGATCAACGTCGGAACCCCGCTCAACACTCCCTGGAACTGGAGAATCGGCGGCCCGACGCTCAACCCGCCCGGCAGAAGGCGATATTCGCGGATCGTCTGCTCGTGGGTTCCGCTGCGCTTCTTCAGAACCGAGATGGCCTTGCGAACCTCGCCTTCGGCCTCGAAGAAGCGCAACAGTATGATGGCGTCGCTGAGGAAGCTCAGATCGAGCGGCGTCTCGGTGTTACCGACCAGACCGTGCTGGGCCATGATCAGGATCGTGACCACCCCCTGGCTGTCGAGGTAGGAGACCAGCTCGTGCATCTGCAAGGTGAGGAACTGCTCCTCCGGCATCGACGCCATGTAGCTGTTCAGGCTGTCGATGACGATGAGCCGCGCGCCGGCCTTCACCTGCTGGCGCACCTTGTAGGTGAACTCGCCCGGTGAGAGCGTCACCGGGTTCATCCTCTCCCAGTGCAGCGCCTTGCTCTTTACCGCTGCTTCGATATCCATGCCGAGACCGGCGGCTCGCTTCGAGGCGACGCTGTAGGACTCGTCGAAGGCGAACATCGCGGCGCGCTCGCCGCGGCGCGTCGCGGCCATGACATATCGGAGCGCGAGCGACGACTTGCCGACGCCCGACGGTCCGATGAGCAGCGTGGCCGTGCCGCGGTCGAGGCCGCCGCCGAGCAACGCATCCAATTCCCGCAGCTCGCTCGACATGGTCCCGCCCTCGGCCGATGCCTGGTGCTCCGCTGCGGTCAGGCTCTGGAACACGCAGACGCCGCCCCTGCGGATCACGTAGTCGTGGTAGCCGCTCTGGAATTCGACGCCGCGCAGCTTGATGACCGAGAGCCGCCGGCGCGCGACGCCGTATTCCATCGGCCTCTGCTCCAGGCTGATCACGCCGTGGACGACGCTGTGGAGCTGCAGGCTGTGCGCCCTGTCGGTGAGGTCGTCGAGCGCCACCACCGTGCTTTGCCGGGCGGCGAAGAACTGCTTCAGCGCGAGGATCTGCCGGCGATAGCTGAGGGCGTCCTGCGCGAGGAGCCGCAGCTCGGCCAGCGAGTCGATGACGAGTCGGTCCGGCCGCAGCTCGTCGACCTTGCGCATGACGAGCGCGGTGGTCTCGCTGAGCTCGACCTCGGACGGATGCAGCAGGCTTTGCTGCTTGGCGGGGTCGGCCTCGAGCGGGACGAGCTCGAACAGCGACAGGCCTTCGAGCGACCAGCCGTGGCTGTGCGCCATGGCGCGCAGCTCGTTGGCGGTTTCGGAGAGCGTGATGTAGAGGCACGTCTGACCGCGCCTCAGTCCCTCCCGCAGGAACTGCAGCGCCAAGGTGGTCTTGCCGGTACCCGGCGTGCCCTCGATGAGATAGAAGCGATCGCGGGTGAGGCCGCCGCCGAGGATCCGATCGAGTTCGGGAACACCGAGCTCCAGAATCTCTTCCGCTTGCCGATGCTTGGCGATGGGGTCGTCCTCCGAAATGTCGCGGCGCGGCCGAAATCCTTACGCGTGGCTCCGGCTGAAATCAACGTTGAAGCGGATAATCAATTGGCACGAAAACTGGCTTCCGACGGAATAACGTGGGGCGCGCGAAATCGGCAGAGGACTAGCTCTGAAGAGCGATGTGCCGGTGCCGCATCGCTCGATATGGCGAGGCGCTCTCAGTGGAAATGCGTCGCCTCCTCGACGAGGACGGCGCCGGCGAGCACCAGCGAAGCATTCCACAGCACCGCGGCGGCGCCGGCGCCAAGCCCGACCGCGAGCGCCGTGCCGTCGCCTTCGAGCAGGCCCAGCGCGATCACCATGATGGCGAGCGCGACGGGCACGTTGCCGAACGGCACCGGCAAGGCCAGCACCGCGCTCAAGCCGACGAGGGCGACGCCGACGAGCCGCTCGCCCAGCCCCTGGGTCAGAGCGGAAGGCCGCGGCCGCAGCCAGCGCTCGACGCGGAGCAACAGCGGCGCGGTGCGCTCGACGAAGCGGCGGAAGCGCTGCTGCGGCACCGACGCGGCTCGGAGCCAACGCGGCAGGCGCGGCCGGTGCAGCCCGAGCGCAAGCTGCGCGCCCAGCGCGGCGATGCCGAGGGCGAAGGGAACGGAGAAGCCGGGGATCATCGGGCCCGGCACGGCATTGGGCAGCGCCAGCACCAGGAGGAGTAGGCCGAAGCCTTGATCGTCGAGGGCGGCGAGCAGATCGGCGACGGAAACGCGCGGCCGGGCGAGTTCCGCCGCAAGCGCCCGCAGCGTGGCAGCGGCGCTTCCCCTGCTCTCGCGCTCGGCGGAATCCGTCAATAGAGGCTCTGGGTCAGGCGCCCCATTGCAGTGGCGAGCGCCACGTCGATGAGCACTACGGCCGTGGCGGCGACGCCTCCCGCCTGGAGCGCCGTGCGGGCGATGAACCACTCATAGGCAAGCACCGCCGCGATGCTGGCAAGGTCGAGCGACGCCGCTGCCGGCGGCGGCAGCGCTAGCGTGCGCTCGACGAGAAGCACGCCGACCATCAGCGCCAACTGCAGCACCTGCGCCCAATTATAGGCGGTGATGAAGCCAAGGCTCTGCTCCTCGCGCCCGAGCCATCGGCACAAGGCCAGGATGATGAGCGGGAAGGCCGTCCACAGAATGACGTAAGCGATGCTCTCGAGCAGCAGGACATGGAGCACGCCGGCACGATCCCATAGTGCCGGCTCGATCTGCAGCAATGTCAGCAGGATGAAGCCGGGATAGGCGAGCGGCGCCGCCCAGAACGAGCGCCACACGCCGGCGACGCCGCGGTCAAACCACGCCATCGCCGCCGGATCGAACAAAGCGAGGCGCCACGCGCCGTAAATCCCGGACGAAACCTCGCGCAGGCTCGGTGCCAAGATCATCGCGCCGGGAAGTAAAGCTCGAGCACCGCGCCGTAGATCTCGGTCAGCGCTGCCATGTCGGCCAGCGTCACGCGCTCGTCGACCTTGTGCATGGTGAGGCCGACCAGGCCGAACTCGGCGAGCGGACAGTGGTGGTGGATGAAGCGCGCATCGGAGGTGCCGCCCGTAGTGCTGAGCTCGGGCTTGCGGCCGGTGACGCGCTCGATCGCGGTGGCGAGGATGTCGCTGACCTCGCCGGGCGGCACGAGGAAGGACTCGCCGCTGACATGGAAATCGAGCGTGTAGCGCCCGCCTGCGGCGTCGAGCTTCTGCTTGAGCCATTCCTTGAGCGTCGCGCTCGACCACTGCTCGTTGTAGC
>DASVOY010000174.1:0-5361 GCA_036383115.1 Allostellaceae bacterium | reverse complement strand
GGCCGCAAGCAGGAGGATGACGGCGCCCAGCCCGGCCCAGATTTTGCCGCGTCGGGACGCGGCGGCAGGAGCAACGGCAGCAGGATCGAAATCGTTCAGATGACCGTCCATCGTAGGTCCTGCCAAATGACAGTGTCGGGGAATTGGATGAGCCGCGGAGTCGAATGAAGAGGCCGCCGCTTCGCAGTGCCGAAGGTGGCACCTTGATCGTCAACTTATTATCGCCGGATTCCGAAATGGACTTTTCACGGCGATCAAATGATCCGGGCGGCCGAGGCGAACGGCGTCTCACGCCGCAGCCTACGGCATGATCCGCCAGGTCATGTCGTTCGCATCGCCGCAATCATCGGCAGCGCGATAGTTCTCGAGCTCGACGACGACGAGCCCCTCGATGCGGCTCGCCACAGAGGCCGCGTCGCGACAGGCGTCGCGCGTGAGGCCGTGCAGCGTCACCGACACTTGTGGCCAGACCCGCGAGTCGATGCTGACGAGGCGATGCGGGAAATGGCCGCTCAGGCCTTTCAGCACCGGTCCGCTCGGCGCCGGCGGGGCGACGCGGAGATCGGCGGCCGCCGCCTTCAGTTCGCCGCGGATCGCCTGGCCGGGAGATCGCAGGGCCACGTGAAGCGCGCACGCCAGCGCGGCGATGAGCCCGAGCGCCACGACCACCCGCAGCGCCCGCGGGACGCGCGGAAGGCCGAGGCCGGCCCTCGCCCGCAGCTGGGAAGGTGAGAGCGACATCGCCGACATCGCGCCAAGCTTCGGCTCACGAGCGCGCCGCGACCGGGACCATGTTGCCCGATTTGCGGTTCAGCACGTCGATGAGCCCGTCGATGCCCTGGCTGCGCAGCACCGCGGAGAATTCCGAGCGGCGTGTCGCCAGCTCGCTGATCGTGCCCGTGAGATAGACGTCGGCGATCTGCCAGGCCTGGCCGTTGCGGCGCATGAGGTAGTTGATGCTGACGGGCTCGCCGTCGGGCTTGACGATCCGAGTCTCGACCAGCGCCGCGCTGGCGTAAGGCCGCTCGCCGGTGACCTCGAGCCTCTCACCGGAATAGCTGTCGAAGCGATCGGCCCAGGTGGCGGCGATGTAGCGCGCGAAGGCCTGCGTCACCTGCTGCTGCTTCGCTTCCGGCAGGCCGAACCAGGAGGACCCGACCGCCATTCGCGTCATATACGGAATGTCGAAGGTGCGGAGCACGACCGGCTCGAGCCTGGCGTAACGTCCCCGCTGCCCAAGGCTGTGGCCTTCCTGCATCGTGGCGAGCAGCACGTCGTAGAAGCCGCGCACCGGCTCCGTGGCGCTGGTGGCGGCGGCGAGCGCGTGGTTCGAAAGGACGCCGGGGGCGAGCAGCACGGCCAGCGCCGATAGCGCCTGCCGGCGCGAGGGATTTCCAAGCGGTCTCATCATGATCTCCTGCGCGCGTCGCGCCAGATGGGGAGGCAAGAAAACGGGGCCGGACCATGAGTGGGGGACAACCAGGATCCGGCCCCCGCTGTGCTCAGGCGGGGCTGCGCGTGAGCACGCGATCATTGGCGAGCTTTCCCGCCATGTCATGGAGAAGAGCCTCGAGCCTGGCGGCGTTCACGCCGTCGGCCGACATCATGGCTCGGACCACCCCATCGGAGAGCACGTCGGCGAGCCTGGGTTCGGCGGGATTGCAGTGCATCGGACTTTCCTATTCTGAGATTGTAGGCCATTGCCAATCAGCGGCGGATGACCTATGTTACTTACCGGTAACATCCAGACGTTACTGACCGGTAACTCACATGTCAATGGAAAAAACGAAAATCGCGACGGGAGAGACGAGGGTCAAGGGGACGCTTCAGCCGGAGCCGCCTCCACGCGAGCGGATCATTGCCGCGGCGCGAGACCTATTCTATCGCCACGGCTTCCATATGGTGGGGGTCGACGCGATCGCCGAGGCGGCCGGCACCAACAAGATGACACTTTACCGCCACTTCGAGTCGAAGGACGCGCTGATCGTCGAATGCCTGCGCGGCCTTTGCGCGGAGTTCGACACGGCCTGGGACGAGATGGCGGCGGCGCATCGCGGCGATCCCAAGGGGCAGCTCCTCGCTTGGCTCCGCCATGTCGGCGAATGGAAGCTCTCCGCGAGTGATCGCGGCTGCGCGCTCGCCAATGCCGCGGTCGAGCTGTCGGACAAGGATCACCCGGCGCGGCGCTTCATCGACGAGCAGAAGACCGCGCACCGCGACCGGCTCGTGCGGCTGTGCCGCGAGGCGAAGCTCAGGGAACCCGAGCTGCTCGCCGACAAGGTGTTCCTGATGTGCGAGGGCGCGCGGGTCTGCCTGCAGAGCGTCGGCGCAAAGGGGCCCGCGGCGCGGCTCGTCGCGATGCTGCAGGCGCTCGTCGCCGAGCATGCCGAGGCTCGGCCGCGAGAAGCTCGAGGAAAGCGCGCCCCGCGGCATTGAGCCGGCGCCGCTCCGCCCGACGTGATCGGGGGAGCCGGCTATGCCCGTGCCGGGGCGATCAGCCGCGCGCCAGCGACCACGGAGAGCGCGAACAATCCCGTAACGACGGCGAACCAGGTACCGGCCGCGGCCAACGCGCCGGTGGCCGCCCAGCCGATCGAGGCGAAGGCCTCGGCAAAAGTGGCGATGCGCGACGAGATCTGGCGGCGCCGGAAAAGGCTGCGCTTGGCCTGGGCACGGAATGAGAGCTGGATCGCGGTCGCCGAGGCGGCAGCAAGGGCGATGCCGCCGGCCGAGACCAGCGCGATGACGGGCGAGACGAGCGCGAGCGCGGCGGCGAAGGGTGCAAAGACCAGGGCGATGCCGCCCATCACCGCCTCGATCTTGGCACGCAGGACGCGGCCCGCGGCGACTGGCGCGGAGGTGACGAGATCGGGCGCATCCTCGCCTGAGATGGCGAGCCAGGCCAGGCCGCCGCCGAGCTGTCCCGAGGCCATGATCAGCACCGGCACGAGCAGCGCCAGCGCATGGGTGTCCGCGGCGAAGCTGCGCCACATCAGCACCGCAGGCGGCAGCAGATAGAGCAATTGCATCAGCGTCTGCGACACGAGCCAGGGATCGCGGCGCAGCAGCGTCCATTCCTTCTGCCGGAGCGCGCGCGTCGGCGAGTTGCGGCGAAAGCCGATCCCGCGGCGCTGTCGCCGCGCGATGGTGGCGACACCGGCTGCCGCCACGGCGTGGTCGGCGAAGCGCCGTGAGAACACCGCGATGGCGGCGCCGAGCAGGACGCAGCTCGCGGCAAGCACGGCAGCAAGCGCCACCACATCGCCGAGGATCGCGCGCGCCGGCCACCACAGCACGCTGCCGGTATCAGGGGCGAGCGCCATCACCGTGTCCGACTGCAGGAACGAGAAGCGCGACAGGGTGCCGTAGGACAGGATGGCGGCGACCTGCAAGCCGATGACGAAGACGGCGCCGATCACCGCGGCCACGATCTGCGCGACGAGCCGCGTCCGCCGCGGGCCGATGGTGCGGAAGAGCGCCACTGTCAGCGCCACCGCGAGCGCCGCCGCGGCGAAGCCCATGGCGAGGACGACGCCATAGGCGCCGAGCCAGTGCGCGCCGCCGCGCACCGCCAGGATGTTGATGAAGGGCGCGGCGAGCAGCATCGCCATGAGCGCAATCGAGAGCGCCATCGCCGCGATGCGCACGGCAAAGAGCCGGCGCGCCGCCACCGGCGAGGAGAGGATGAGGTCGAGATCGGAGCGCGCGTAAAAGGCGCGCGTCACCGACTCCATCGCCTGCGACAGCATCAGCGACCAGGAGAGCAGCGCGCTGCCGGTGATGACCACCAGGGCGAGCTTGTCGGGGTCGCCTCCGACATTGGCGTAAGGGTCGACCATGGAGAACGCCAGCACGTGCATGAAGATCGCGAAGGCGAGGAAGCCGATCGCAACGCCACGCGCGCGCCGGCGCCGCCCCGCGGTCATCATGTAGACCAGATCCCGCCACGTCAGCCGAAATTCGTGGCGCGCGAACCACGCCAGCGTGCCGGATCGACTCATGTCGCGATGGGCTCCCGCGCGACGAGCGCGAGAAACGTGTCCTCGAGGCTGGTGCCGCTTTTCCCAGCCTGCGCGCGGAGCTGCTCGAGCGTGCCTTCGGCGATGAGCCGCCCGCCGGCGATGACGCCGATGCGGTCGGCCATCCGCTCCGCGACCTCGAGGATATGCGTCGTCATGATGACGGAGCTCCCGGCGCGGACGCGCTCGCGCAGCGCGTGCTTGACCTGCCGCGCCGAGCCGGCGTCGAGCCCGGTCAAAGGCTCGTCGAGGATGATCAGCTTGGGATCGTGCACCAGCGCGCCGGCCAGCGCCACCTTCTGCCGCATGCCCTTCGAGAAGCCCTCGCAGCGCTCATGCGCGTGGGGCCCGAGGCCAAGCCAACCGAGCAGCTCATGCGCCCGCGCCTCGGCGGACGCGGCATCGACGCCCCACAACCCTGCGACGAATTCGAGATACTCGAAGGGCGTCAGCTTGTCGTAGATCATCGGCTCGTCGGAGAGCCACGCGGTGATCCGCTTCGCGGCGATCGGGTCCGCCAACGCGTCGATGCCGAACACCGAGATCGCGCCGCGATCGGGCCGGAGCAGCCCGGCGACGATCCGCAATGTCGTCGTCTTGCCCGCCCCGTTGGGCCCGAGCAGCGTGTAAAACTCGCCGATGCGGACGCGGAGGTCGAGCCCATCGACCGCGGGGCGGTCGAAGCGCTTGACGAGCCCGCGTATGTCGAGGGCGAAAGGCGGCTGGGTGTGAGTCATTCGGGGTTTCGGGAGCGAGACTTGTTATCGAATGCGATGCTTGCCGTCAGCCTAGAAGAGAGAAGTTTCAGCGTCGTGAATCGCGGGTTGCACCCCGGCTCAAGCCGCCGATGCGCGGCTGCCTCGGAGTCGGCCCGGTTTCCGCTGTGTCATTTATGAGACTTTGAGCGGTATTTGCCGCGCATTCGGGTACTTAACTCGAAAGCAAGAGAAACTTCGTAATCTGCGCTCATCCTGCTCCTGGCCCCTTCGGAGGACGGCATTTTGCCTCGACCGCAAAAAGCATGGATTCCCCTTGTCGCCGGAGCGGTCACAGCATGGGCAGCCGGTCTCGAGGATGCGATCGCGGTTACGTCGCGGCTACGGCCGGCGTGGATCAGCCGCATCGGCCGGATGATCGGCGCCGTCCCACCGTCCTTGACGCCGCGCGCGAGCGGCGCCCAAGCCGCATCCCGAGAGCGAACGCCGGGGAAGCGCCGCGGCAGAGCTGCGGCGCCGCCGCCGACTGCGGAAGAGCGGATAGCCAGAGTCGCGACGGCCGTTGCCGCACTGTCGCGATCACTGGCATTCCGGATTGGCCGCGCGGCGGTTTGGGCCACGCGGCC
>DASVOY010000173.1:0-6214 GCA_036383115.1 Allostellaceae bacterium | reverse complement strand
GCCGATATGAATGTCGGCATGGCGACGATAGGTGGCGGCCATTAAGCGAACGCCAAGGCGCGCTGCTGTTCGTTCATGGGTACCCGACCTGAGGCCTCGCGCTCCAGTCGACGGCGGCGCAGAGCGGCAGGTGGTCGGAAGCGAGGCGGGCCAGCGCCGAGCGATGCACCGAGACCGCGCGCAGGCTCACGGCTCCGCCAGCATAGATGCGGTCGAGCGGCAGCACCGGCAGCCAGGACGGAAAGGTGCGCGGCGCCGGCGCGCGGCCAAGGCGCCGGTCGAGCGCCGGGATGCCGCCACGCCGGCCGCGCCACTCGTTGAGGTCGCCCATGATCAGCGTCGCCTCGGCCTCGCTCGGGCGCTGCGCGAGCGCGTCGAGCAGCCGGTCGATCTGCAGCCGCCGCTCGCCGGCGCGCAGTCCCAGATGGGTGACGACGACGCGCAGTGCCCGCCCGTCGGCGTAGAGCTCGGCCTCGATGGCGCCGCGCGGCTCGTAAGTGCCGACGCTGAGATCGATGTGGCGTACCGCGCGCACCGGGAAGCGCGTCAGGATCGCATTGCCGAATCGACCGCGATGGTCGCTGACATTGGCGCCGGCAACCGCGTGGAGGCCGGTCGCCTCGGCGAAATAATCCCACTGGTTCACGTGCCGGCTGAGGCGGTGACGGGCATCGACCTCCTGGAGGCCGATGATGTCGGCGTCGAGCTCGCGCAGCACGGCGGCCGTGCGGTCGGGATCGTAGCGGCGGTCGACGCCGACGCAGGTATGGATGTTATAGGTGGCGACGACCAGCGGGCGCTCGGTGCCGATCTCCCGGGCCTGCCGGCGGCGTCGGCGAATCACCGACGATCCTCGTCGACACCGAGCCAACGCTGCAGCGCGTAGCCCAGCGCCGCGAGGACAAGGATGACGGCGAAGAACACCAAGAGGCTGACGACATCGCCATGGCGCAGCACGCGCTCGGCGCTGACGCCGAGTGAGGTCATCAATACGATGCCCGGCGTCATGCCCAGCACCGTGCCAGCAAAGAAGTCGCGAAAGCGCAGGTGCATTGCCCCGGCGATGATGTTGACGAGGGTGAAGGGAGCGATAGGCAGGAGGCGCATCATGGTCACGGCGACGATGCCGCTGCGGGCGAGGCGGCGGCTGATGCGGTTGAGGTGCGGCCCGGCGAGGCGGCGCACCGGCTCGCGCCCGATGGTGCGGCCGATGAGGAAGCTGAGCGCCGCACTCGAGAAGGCGCCGAGCGCGGCATAGGCGAACCCCATTACGGGTCCGAAGGCGACGCCCGTCGCGGCAATGAGCAAGGTGACCGGTACCATCAGGAAACCGCTGAACAGGAAGGCGGCCAGAACATAGACCGGCAGCCACGGCCGGTCGCTCAGCATTTGCACCTCGGCGACGAGATTCGGCAAGGTCAGAAATTGGGCGAGCGGCGTGTACCGCCAGACCGCCACCATCGCGGCAAAAAGCAGCGCCATCGCGACCGAGCCGGTGATGCGGCGCCAGAGCAACGGCCGCGGCGGCGCCTCGGGCAGGAAATCGTCGAGGAAGCGGTCGGGACGGATCGGCTGCTCCGGGTCGAAGACGTTGGCGTCGGCCGCCTCGTCGTCGTCGGGCGCGAGCCCGGCCTGCAGCGGGCCCGGCTCGAGAGGCAGCAGGCGCCGCTCGCCCTGCGACAAATGCTCGATGGCGCCGATGAGCCCGTGGGCGCACACCGCCTCTGCCACCGTCTCCGGCCGAGCGCCGAGATGCTCGCCCAGCAAGCGGTCGCGATAGCCGGCGATCCCTGCGGCGACGGCGCCGCTCTCCGCCTCGATCGCGAGATCGCATTCGGTGTCGACGCCCATGGAGCGGTTGCTCAGGTTGGAGGAGCCGACGCGCACGAGCCGGTCGTCGACGACAAGCGCCTTGCCGTGCACGCGCACCCAGCCATCTTCATCCTCGGGCGCGGTCGAGAGGGCCGGGTAGAGGAGCCGCAGCTTTCCGTGGCGGTCGGCGGCGCGCAGCCGGCGGATCAGCCGTGCCTGGCAGTCGGCGAGCGCGGTCTGCTCGAGCCAGCCATGACAGCGGCGCGGCAGCACGACGACGATCTCCGGCGATTGCGGCGAGGCCAGCCGCCGCTCGATTGCGTCGGCGATCGCGCTCGCCGTGAAATATTGGTTCTCGATGTAGATAGAGCGCTGCGCCGCAGCGATAGCGGCGAGCCAAAGCCGTCGCACCTCGTCCACTGCCGCGCGGCCCTCATGGGCTGGCTCCGTGCGTGCAATCGCGACGCGCACCTCGGCCAGATCGGGCGTCAGCCCCGCTGGCCAGGGATCCAAGCCGGCCGGCACGGGCGGCAGCGGCTTACCGATGGCGCGGCGCCAGCGCTCGCGCGCGAGTTCGCCGATCGCCCGCGCCGCAGCGCCATCGACCAGTATCTGCAGGTCGTGGAAGGCCTGATAGGGCTCGCCCGAGGGATCGACGCGTCGCCGGTCGTGCGGCCGATGCTCAGAGGAATCCCAGCGGCGCATGGTGAGATCGATGCCGCCGACGAAGGCGACCGCGTCGTCGATCAGCACCAGCTTCTGATGATGCGAGGCGCCGATCGGATGGTCGGCGGCAAAGCGCAGCCGCAGCCGGCGATGCGCGCGCCATTCGCGATTGAGCAGCGGCAGCGGCTCGCGCTCGATCGAGTAGATCGCGGCGAAGTCCCAGATCAGGATGTCGATATGTAATTGCGGCCGGCGGTGCAGCAGCGCGTTGAGGAAGGGCCCGAGCTCGGCCGGAAAGCCGTCCTCCGGCGTGCCCGGGACGAGGCGCATGCGGCTGTGGATGTCCCAGCCGACGATGCGGATGACATGACGCGCCCTAAGGCAAGCGGCACGGAAGGCGGCGAAATAAGCTTCGCCGTCGACCAGGAACGCCACCCGCCGGGCCTCCTCGCGGCGCCAATGGGTGCGCCCGTCACGCAACACCGTCTCGGCCGCCTCGATCATGCCCTGTCCCGCTCCGCCTCTCGGCATAACGCGCCGAAGCACGATCTGTTCCGGCTGGCGGGGTCGGAGCGCAACCGGCGGTGTGGCGCGGCAATGCCCGCCGTGGCAGACTGCCGGCAGAGAGACCTAAAGAACAAGGGGAGGATGGCATGACGGCATTTTCGCGGCTCGGGCTGCTGGCGCTGGCGGCCGCACTGATGGCGCCCTCGGCAGGCGCCCAGGCGCAGCTCATCATCAGCGGCAATGACGAAAAGCAGACCTGGGACAGCGCGGGCAAGCAGATCAACAACCCGCCCGGGAACGACACAGTGTCGATCATCGACATCCGCGACCGCACCAAGCCGCGCATCGTCGCGAGCCTGCCGCTCATGAACACGGTGGTGGGGCCGCCGGTCAATCTCGCCATAACCCCCGACCAACACGTGGCGCTCGTCGCCAACTCGCTCGATTGGGTGAAGGACGGCGACAGCTGGAAGGGATCGCCGGACAACAAGCTCTACGTCATCGATCTCACGACGTCGCCGCCCAAGCAGATCGCCACGGTCGAGCTCGGCAAGCAGCCTTCGGGCATGGCGATCAACCGCGCCGGCAATCTCGCCCTCGTCGCCAACCGCGCCGACGACACGATCAGCGTGCTGTCGATCAGCGGCAAGGAGGTCAAGGTCGTCGACACGGTGTCGGTCAGCTCCGGCGGTCCCAACAAGGAGCAGCCCTCGGCCGTCGCGATCACGCCCGACGGCAAGCGTGCCCTCGTCGCGAAATTCGCCGCTCACAAGGTCGGGCTGCTGACGATCGACGGGACCAAGGTCACCTACACCAAGTACGACATGCCCACGGGCTTGTGGCCTTACAACGTCGCCATCACACCCAACGGCAAGTTGGCGATCGCCGGCAACAATGGCGGCAGCGGCTCCTCGGACGGCCAAGTCGACACGGCGGCGATCATCGACATGGAAGCCAATCCGCCCCGTGTCGTCGATCAGGTCGTGGTCGGCGACGGACCCGAGGGCCTCGCCATGAGCCCCACCGGCCGTTACGCCGTCGAGGTCATTCTCAACGGCTCGAACCAGCCGCGCGACAAGTTCTTCTATCACCCGCATTCCTACGTGTCGCTGCTGAAGATCGACGGCAAGAAGGTGCGCAAGGTCTCCGAAGCGGAGGTGGGCGGGCTCGCCGAAGGGGTCGTCTTCAGCCCGGACGGCAAGTACCTCTACGTCGGCAACTTCCTCGACAGCGACGTGACCATCCTGCGGCTGGACGGCGATCGCCTTGTGAAGGCGGGGACGCTGAAGCTGCCGGGGCATCCCGCGTCGATGCGGGGCAGCACGCCCTAGCGTACCGCGCCGGCGCTACTCCTCTTCCTCCTCGTCGAGCTCGCGATTGCCGAGCTTGGCGATGAGGCGCAGGATGTCGGCCTGGAGCTGCGGGTCCTTGATGCCGTAATAGCCGCGGATCAGCGACATGATCTCGCGGCGGTCGAAGGTCTCCGTGACGTCAGGCCCGGCTTCCTGCGCCAGGTTCTTCGCCACCAGCCCGTCGGGGTAGCCCTCGAAGAAGAAGCCTGGCGAGACCTGCAGCACCTGGGCCACGTCATAAAGCCGGCTCGCGGAAATCCGGATGTCGCCGGACTCGTATTTCTGCACGGCCTGGAAGGACACGCCGATCCGACTGGCGAGCGCTCCCTGGCTCAAGCCGAGTTGAATGCGGCGCAGCCGCATGCGCCCGCCGACATAGGTGTCGATCGGGTGCGGCGCATCGTCCTTGTCTGTGCTTGGAATCATCGGATGTTTCTTGGCTCGTGCTGGTTGTTGCGGCGGAGACATCTGCCGGCCGTGCATCGTTCCGGCGGGACGGCCGCCTTTGATCTCGCTCACCCCCACGCCGCGTCCCCCTTCGACTGCCAGACATACGTCCGTATTAGCGTCGTGCCACGAGCAGGGGTTATCCGGCCCACTTGCCAGCGCCGCGCTATCGACCACATCCCCCGAGATAAAGTCTCTTTGCGCAGACGCCGTGAGATTCGCCACGGCGCGAAACTACCCTTGATTGCATTCTAGCGTATTCAAAGCGAAGCGCAATCGGCTTCTTTGCGGCCCTGGCTTTTTCTGGAACCCGTCCATTGAGCATGGTAACAGATTGCATGAGCGTCATTTAAAACATTGACATTTCAATATTATACGCTGGCCGACTGCCGACCACCACCGTGCCGGCCGGCATCATGGCGAGCCGCCCGGCGGCAGATCACACTGTCTGCTTGCCGGGGCGTCTGGTCGGAAGCTGCGCCGCCCTATGCGGGTGTCTTCAGCGCCCGGGCGCCGAGCACGTGGCGAACGGCATGAAGCAGGGCGTCGCGCTGGTAGGGCTTGTCCAGGATCTCGGAATCGGCGAGCAGATCCGGCGCGATGTGGCGCGTGTAGCCGGTGGTGAACAGGACCTTGGTGTCGGGCTGCGCGCGATGACAGACGCGCGCCAGCTCGACGCCGTTGCGCCCCGGCATGACGATGTCGGTGATCAGCAGATCGATCGCCTCACCCGTGCTGAGCAACATCTCGGCCTCGTCCGCCTGCGCCGCGGTGCAGACAGCGTACCCGGCCTCCTCGAGGACCTGCGCGGTATAGTCCCGCACGTCATCATCGTCATCGACAAGCAAAATTCTCACGGCAGCCTCCATCGGCCTGGCCTCTATCACAGGGCAAAGGTGTTCCGACAAACGGTGAATTCCGCTGCGACGTTCCGCGCCAGGAACGCCTGTTTCTCGACCCCGTTTAAGCACAGGCGGGGGACCACCTGGGAATAGCAAGCGGAGCATTGCTGATGTCCGGACCGGCGTCCATTTCCACTATCCGACCGAGCAGTTCGCCGACAAGAACCACCGCGCCGGGCCCGGGAGGCCGGGCGAGCCTCTGCCTACGACCGCTGTGAAGATCGCGCAGGTTGCGCCGCTCATCGAGAGCGTGCCGCCGCGATTATACGGCGGCACAGAGCGGATTGTCTCCTACCTCACCGAGGAACTCGTGGAACTCGGCCACGAGGTGACCCTCTTCGCCAGCGGCGATTCGCGCACGCGCGCCGTGCTGCACCCGGGCTGCCCGCGCGCGCTCCGGCTGGAAGCAAGTTGCCGCGACCCCGCCGCCTACCAGGTCGCCATGCTCGAGCAGGTGACGCAGGCGGCGCCGCATTTCGACGTCATCCATTTCCATCCCGAGTGGCTGCATTTTCCGCTGTTCCGGCG
>DASVOY010000172.1:0-2918 GCA_036383115.1 Allostellaceae bacterium | reverse complement strand
AGACGACTGTGGTGACCTTGACGCCGGTCTTGGCGCGAATCTCAGCCGCGGTCGCCTCGAGCGCCTCCTTGCCGCGGGCGAGGATGACGAGATTGACCCCCTCCTGCGCCAGCGCCACGGCGCAGCCCTTGCCCAGCCCCTTGCTGGCGGCGCAGACCAGCGCCTTCTTGCCGGAAATGCCGAGATCCATGGAAGCCTCCCTGCCCTGTCGTTCTTTGCCGCTATCATAGGCGGCAGCGACCACGCGTCCAGCCGTCAGGAAGCCGGCTTCTTCGCGCTGCGGATCGGCGGCAGCGACTTGACGTAGATGGCGATGGCGCGGCGGTCTTCATCGCTCAGCGCCGCCGTCCCTTTCACCACCTCGGCCATGCCGGAGCCGACGAAGTCGAACTCAGGCGTCTGCCCCGTCTTCAGCAGGGTGGTGATGTCATCGAGACTCCACCTGCCGATGCCGGTCTCACCGTCGGGGGTGACGTTGGGCACCTTCATGCCGTCCGGCCCCTGCGGGTTGCCGGAGAAGGCCTGGCTTCGCTTGAGCGCACCCATGAAATTCCGCGGCGTGTGGCATTCCTCGCAATGCACCACCGCCTTGGCGAGGTAGCGCCCGCGGTTCCATTCGCCGCTCTGCCCCGCCACCGGCTGGAGCGGCCCCTCCGTGAAGAACAGCATGCGCCAGAACCCCAGGAGGAAGCGCCAGCCGAAGGGCGGCTTCACCTCATGCGGCTTGTTCGGCTGCGCCACCGGCGGGCGCGTCCGGAGATAGGCGTAGAGATCGGCAATGTCCTGGTCGGACATGCCAGTGAAGGAGGTGAAGGGGAATACCGGGAAGAGATAATCGCCGTCGTCGTCGACGCCGCGGCGCAAGGCGTCATGGAACTGCGCCTCGCTCCAGCCGCCGATGCCGTGCTCCTTGTCGGGCGTGATGTTGGGTCCGTAGAACAGCCCGAAGGGCGTCGCCAGCGGCCGCCCGCCAGCGAGCGCCTGGCCGCCGCCCTTCACGTCGGTGTGGCAGGCGGCGCAATCGGCGGCTTTGAACAGCACCTCGCCGCGCTGAATCGCCGCCTCGTCCGCCGCCCGCGCCGGCAGCGCCACGGCCAGAAAGAGCGGAACGGCGAAGAGCAACGTCTTGACGTTCGGCCTCCAGCCGTCCCCCTCACCCCGCCGCCCCTCTCCGGACTGGGGAGAGGGAGAGCGGCCACATGCGGTCGCTCGCGTCAGCGGGAGACTGAGGGGGCGCTCCACGAAACTGGCCTAAGCTCCTACGAGATTTTCTCCCGGTAAGGCGTGTGGCAGGAGCCGCAGCCGTTCTTTCCGGTGTTGGCGAGTTGCGCGCCGACCGCCTGCTTGTCGCCGCTCTTGATCGCGGCGGCCAGCGTCTCCTCTTCGCCCCTGAGCGCCGCCGGAATCATCTTGAACTTGTCCCATTCCTTCCAGATCTCAGGCTTGGCGCCGGTCGCTCCGGGGAAATCCGTCGTGCTCGTCCCGGGGACGAACAGATCGACGATCTTGGAATTGATCGCCAGCAGGTCGTTGATCCCGGCCAGTGCGGCTGCCTGGTCGCCCTCGCCCTTCGCATAGTCCTGGATCGCCTTGAAGTCGGCCCCCTGGCGCTTCATCGTCTCACGGCGGTGCTTGACCGCCGCTTCCTTGTCCTGCGCCATGCTGCCGGCCGCGCCGAGCGCGATCGCCGCCACCACGGCCACAAGACCAATTTTTGCAAAACGTTGCATCTCGTTCTCCCCACTTGAATTTTCGCGCTGGCCGAGGGTCTCCGCGCGATCCGCGTGATGATACGAACGGGCCCCCATCCCATCCTTCACGATTACGTGAGAGCGGCGGCCTAGCTCACCGGCCCGGCGACATGGGCGCGGAAGCCCGGCCGCTCGGCAATGCGCCCATACCATGCCTTGAGCCGCGGCAGGCTCGGCCGCTCGATGGGATAGCTATGCCAGCGATGGCCGAAGATGCCGAGCGTGATGTCGGCCAGCGTGAGCGTGCCGCCGGCGAGGTAGTCGTCGCGCCCGAGCTGCCCCTCCACCATCGACCACAATTCGACGCCGCGCTGGCGCGCCGCTTCGAGCGCGGCTGGGTCGCGCTTCTCCGCCGGCATCCGGTAATAACCGAGCAGCATGGTGGTCATCGGCGGCGTGAGCGACTGAAGTTGCCAATCCATCCAACGCTCGACCGCGGTGCGCCGGGCGGGATCCTTGGGATGGAGACGCTCGCCGCCGCGTGTGGCGCAGAGATGGCGCATGATGGTGTTCGATTCCCAGATGACGAGGTCGCCATCCTCCACCGTCGGCACCAACCCGTTCGGGTTCATGGCGAGATAGGCCGGGTCGTTGTTGCCGCCGAAGGGGCCGCCCCAATCGACCCGCTCAAAGGCGATGTCGAGCTCGGCGCAGGTCCACAGCACCTTCTGCACATTGGAAGAGTTCTTCCGCCCCCAGATCTTCAGCACGATCCCCTCCCCGCTTGCATCCGACGCTACCGGTTGCGCGCATCGTCATCAAGAGCGCCGCGTGGCGACACGGCTGGGCCGCGGAAAGGTTCCGGGCGATTCCGTGCGCCAACGCTTCGGATCAGACCTTCCGAAGGAATCGCAACCATACGTCTAAATAGTCGTTTTCCCGCGCGACTCGCGCGCGTAGAGTTACACGATGGCGGTCGTGCCGCCCAAAATGAAGATCTGAGTCGGGGAAGAGTTCGTCGTGAGTGGATTGACAGCGCAGCCCGCGCATTCCGTCAGCACGCCGGCGCATGCCGATGCCGACGGCCGGCCCTCAACCAAGGACCAGAACAGCACCGGCGCCGCACAGAGACGGGCTCGCGGCGTCCAGCGCGTCGCTTTTCGGGTCGCCGTCGCCGGCACGGTCCTGCTGCTCGGCTGGGGCGCCCTTTGCGAGGCGGACACGTCG
>DASVOY010000171.1:0-5389 GCA_036383115.1 Allostellaceae bacterium | reverse complement strand
GGATCGTTTGATCGCAATGATACATTGGCTTTCTCCGCTTGGTCGTGTGAACACCGGAATAGTGTTCACCACATCTGATAATAGAGTCACGGCTTCGAACCTCGAAGGAGTTAGATGATTCTAGTTCCTGGTGTCCCAACTTGGCGCTTGTGCTACACGGATTGGGTGCCGGCACTTCCTGGTGCCAACCTCGCAACCGGCTTCATGCAGGGAGGGGCGCGTGAGGCGGGGCGGCGGATGGGACGGCTCGCGGCAGTCGGCAGGGTTTGATCTGGTTCTCGGCAATCGTCTGAGACAGGAGCGAGAACTTGCCGGCGCAAGCCGCGACGCGCTGGCGAGGGTTGCCGGCGTCAGCGAGCAAAAGCTGGCGGAATACGAACGCGGTGAGAAGGTGCGCGCCTTGATCCGCACTTCGACGGGCACGACGCTGGGCACGCGCTACGATCGCGTGCTTATCCCTTGGCGTGACCGAAGCGACGATCTCATCATGGGTATCTCGATCCAGCGCGACGTGCCGGTCGTGATTTGAGACGATCTGTTCGCGACATTGCCTTCCGGTCTTCCGGCGGTAAGGATAGGCGGCCGCCTATACGACGTGCCGTGATGGACTGGTGCGACTTCACCTGGAGTGGAACGCCTTGCCAGCTGGATGGTCAACCGAGCCTTGGGCCGATGCGCCGCCCGCATCGGTGTTGTGGTCGTGAGGCTCGCATGGGCGCGCCATCTCGATTGGCACTCTCGCCGGGGTGGGCAGGCCGGCATCATCGCGGCACTTTCGTTCACGGTATGGCTGAACTGGGGGTCGACTTATTACCTGTTGACGGTACTCGCCGGCCCGATGGCCGGAAATATGGGCTGGCCGGTGACGTCTCTGGTCGCGGGTTTGTCGGCCGGACTTGTCATCGCCGGGTTGGCTTCCCCGGCGATGGGCCGGGCGATCGAGCGTCGCGGAGGCCGGCCTGTGCTGGCATTTGGCTCTTTTGCGCTGGCGTCAGGGCTCGCTCTGCTCGGATTGGCCCAAGACCTCGTCAGCTATTTCGCCGCCTGGGTCGTCCTTGGCATAGGCATGTCGGCGTCGCTGTACGACGCGGCCTTCGCCGCCCTGGGGCGGCTCTATGGACTCCAAGCTAGGGGGATGATCAGCAGCCTCATGCTGATTGTCGGCTTCGCGCTGGTGACGAGCTGGCCGCTTACCGCTCTCATGGTCGGAGCACTGGGCTGGCGTGGTGCGTGTTTTTGCTACGCAGCAATGCATATCAGCTTGGCGCTGCCGACCCATGTCTTCTTGTTGCCGAGGGAGACGGCACGCCCGGTGGCGTCGCCGTTGGTGGAAGCGCCGGCAGAAACCAGTCCTCTGCAAGGTCACGCCGCTGACCAGACCAAGGCTGGGCGATCGCTGCTCGTCTGGCTGGTCGGGACGAACCTTACGCTCCAGATCGGTATCGCTTCGGCGTTGGCAGTCAATCTTCTCACGCTGCTGCAAAGTCTCGGGGTGGCGTTCACGGCCAGCGTGGCTCTCGGCAGCCTGATCTGGCTCGCGCAAGGCGCCGGACGACTGCTCGAGGTTTCGCTAGGCCGGCGCTTCCACCCTGTCTGGGAGGGCGTGGGTGCGAGCGTCTTCGTCCTTGTCGGCCTCGTTCTCCTGCTCGCCGCGCAGCCGTTGGCGATTGCCGTTGGCTTATTTCTCTTCGGTCTCGGCAACGGCGTCAGGGGCATCGTCAAGGGAACGCTCCCCCTGGTTCTGTTCGGCGCGGCGGGTTACGCCACGCTGGTCGGGAGGCTCGGGCTGCCGACGCTGATCGCCCAGGCTGCCGGGCCTGCGCTCGCCGCCATCGCGCTGACCAAATGGGGTGTCATGCCGTCGCTCCTTGCCCTGACCGGGCTGGCGCTGGTCAACCTGCTGCTCTCCTACGCTTTGCGCATCGCCTTGCCGCGCGACGAGCAAGCGCCATACCCGTCGCCGGTCGTTCCGACCGGAAGCTCGTCTTCTCAAGCGGAGAGTGGAATGCAAGCCGGGTCAGCGCACCTCCCCCTTTCGGAGGAACAGGGGGCGCGCAGGACGGGCGCGCAGTGACGGGCGCGCAGTACTGAGGTTCAGCGACGGTGGCTCAGTCGCTGCACGCCACCTGCGTGTATTCGCCGGTGTCGCGGTCCTCATAAGTGAGCGCGGCGGCCATGACCGTGCAGATGCTGCGCGAGGTCTCGGTGGTAAAGTCGCGCGGGTTGGCCATCTCGCCGGTCCGGAAATGCACTCGCATCCGGGTCGCGCCGTCGCCCGGTATCGGCACGAACGGCAGCGCCAGCACCAGCAGCAGAAGCGTGGCGATGATCATGTCGCTGGCGCCGGATCCCTTGTCTCGCATCGGAGACCTCCACCATGGAGCGCATGGCGAAGCATGCTATGCTGCACCGCGGTGGTCCATCCCCGCGCCCGGTGCAGGGCCGGGTTGCAGTTTTGTGACGTCGGCCGCGGGCGGTGCTCCGCCGCTGCTCAGCGTCCCCTGACGCGGCGGGAGACCTTGAGTTCCGGCCGCTTGGTGATGGTCTGGAAGACAACGCAATAGCGCTCGGTGAGCTTCATGAGAGTGTCGATCTGCTCAGGGCTTGCGTCGCAGTCGATCTCAAAATTGAGGCGGATCTCGCGGAAGCCGACAGGCGCATCCTTGGCGACGCCGAGCGTGCCGCGGACATCGAGGTCGCCCTCGGCGCTCACCGTGCCGCCCTTCAGGGGTAGGTCGAGTGCCGTTGCCACCGCCTTCATCGTCACCCCGGCGCAGGCCACCAGCGCCTCCAGCAGCATGTCGCCCGAGCACAGGCTGAGTCCGTCGCCCCCTGCCGCCGGGTGCAGGCCGGCCTCGGCCAGCGCCCGCCCGGTCTCGACCTTGCAGGTGATGCTCTCGCTGCCGAGCTGGCCCTTGGCCTTGAGGGTGATGACGGCTTTCTCGGGCACGTCGCGATAGAGCGCCTTGAACGGTGCCTGCATGTCGCGCAACTGCTCGGCCTTCATGATTCTTTTCCTTCCCTATGCTCAATTCTGGCGATCGGCCACGCCGGTTTCTCCCTCGCTTCGCGTCCGGCGAAGGCTTAGAATGCCCGGCTCCCTATACCCAAGATGGTCACCATGCAGGAAGAGTTCTATCGCATCAAGAGGCTGCCGCCCTATGTCTTCGCCGAGGTGAACGCTCTCAAGGCGCGAGCGCGAGCGGCCGGCCGCGATGTCATCGACCTCGGCATGGGGAACCCCGACGGCGCGACGCCCGAGCACATCGTCAAGAAGCTCATCGAGGCGGTGCAGAACCCGAAGAGCCATGGCTACTCGGTGTCGCGCGGCATCGCCGGCCTGCGCCGCGCCTACGCCGCCTATTATGCGCGGCGCTTCGGCGTCGAGCTCGATCCCGAGCGCGAGATCATCACCACGCTGGGATCCAAGGAGGGCCTCGCCAATCTGGCGCAGGCGATCACCGCACCCGGCGACATCGTGCTGGTGCCCAATCCCTGCTATCCCATCCACGCCTTCGGCTTCATCATGGCCGGCGCCTCGGTGCGGCACGTGCCGATCAACCCCGGCGTCGATTTCATGCAGGAGCTCAAGAAGGCGGTGACCGACAGCGTGCCGCCGCCGCTGGCCATCGTGCTCAATTTCCCGGCCAACCCGACGGCCCAGGTGGTCACCCTCGACTTCTATGCCGAGGTCGTCGATTTCTGCCGCCATCACAACATCATAGTGCTGTCGGACGTGGCCTACGCCGAGATCTATTTCGACGGCAACCCGCCGCCATCGGTGCTGCAGGTGCCGGGCGCGCGCGACATCGCGGTCGAGTTCTCCTCGCTGAGCAAGACCTACTCGATGGCCGGCTGGCGCATCGGCTTCGCCGTCGGCAATCAGCGGCTTATTGCCGCCCTGGCGCGGGTCAAATCCTATCTCGATTACGGCGCCTTCACGCCGATCCAGGTGGCGGCGACGGCGGCGCTCAACGGGCCGCAGGACTGCATCGCCGAGATCCGCGAGCGCTACAAGGCGCGGCGCGACGTGCTGGTCGAGGGGCTGCGCCAAGCCGGCTGGGACATCCCGAGCCCGCCAGCCAGCATGTTCGCCTGGGCGCCGCTGCCGCCGCGCTTCAAGGAGATGGGCAGCCTCGCTTTCTCCAAGCTTTTGCTCGAGGAGGCGAATGTGGCGGTGTCGCCGGGCGTGGGCTTCGGCGAGAATGGCGAGGGCTACGTCCGCATCGCGCTTGTCGAAAACCGCCAGCGGCTGCGCCAGGCGACGCGCAACATCAAGCAGTTCCTGAACGGGCGCTCGCAGGGCGGCCGGATGCGCGAGCGCGTCGTGGCGGCGCCGACAACTGCGTGAAACTTCGAACGAATCCGGGGGCTTGCGGTATCTAGGGCAGAGATACCGCTTGACCGGCCGGCGCGCGTGAGGGACGGTGTCGTGCGCGCCGCCGTTGTAGGCGTGCAGAAGAGGGAGAATGTCGGAGTCGGCTGAGAGCCTTGCCGGCGAGCGACGGTCCTTGCTCATGCGGGCCCTTTTGCATTGGCGCGGAGAGCCGCAGACTCCATCCCACGCCCGAGCCGAACCCGTATCGCCGGCAGCGATGGCGGCTCGTCTCGCGCCGGGCGAAGGCGCGGCACCGCTCGACCCCATCACCATCCGCCAATGGCTCTGGGGCGAGGGCCTCCATAGCCCCGGCACAGCCGAGCATGTGCTCGCGCTGGCCGAGCCGTTGGCCGCGGGCCCGGCGACGCGCCTCCTCGATGTCGCTGCCGGGCTCGGCGGGGCGGCGCGCATCATCGCCGAGGCGTCCGGCGCTTATGTCAGCGCGCTCGAGCGCGACGCAGAGCTCGCTCGCCGCGGCCGGGAGATGTCGATCGCGGCCGGGATCCAGCGCCAGGTGCCGGTCAGCGTCATCGATCCCGAGTCCTTTGAGCTGCGCGCCGGCGCCTTCGACGGCATCCTCGGGCGCGAGGCGACGTACATGGTCCAGGGCAAGGAGCGCTTCCTGCGCGTCCTCGTCCAGAGCCTGAAGCCGCGCGGTCGGCTGGTGCTGAGTGAATTCGTCCTGGAGCCGGCGCTGGCGCAGCGGCGTGAGCTCGCCGCCTGGGCGGCGCTCCAGCCGCATCTGCCCTCGCTCTGGAGCTTGCGTCAGTACCGCGACTGCTTCCTGAGCCTCGGCGTCGAGCTGCATGCTGCCGAGGAGATGACCGCATCCTACAAGGGTGCGATCGTCGAGGGCTGGGAACAGCTGCTCCGGACCATGAATATCAAGAGCTTGCCGCGGCGGCAGCGCCTCATCGTGGCGATGGAGGCGGAGCGCTGGGGGTGGACGATCGCGGCGCTCGATGCGGGCGCGATCAGGATGTACCGCTTGCAGGCGATCGCCGGGGTCGG
>DASVOY010000170.1:0-3728 GCA_036383115.1 Allostellaceae bacterium | reverse complement strand
GCGCCGCTGGGCAAAGGCCTCCGGCGCCGCGCCCATCGCCGCGCCGGCGGCCGCGCCACCCAGGAGGCGCAACAGCATGCGCCTGTCGAATCTGCCGCTTCGCATCGTCACCTGCGTCTCCGGCGCCCCGCCCGAGCAAGACAGTTAACGTTCAAGGTCGGCAATATACGCTCTGGTTGAGAAATTCGCCATATCTATTTGCACTACCAAGATAAACCTTTGGTAGGAGCCGTTGCCGCCTAGGCGGTGGCGCGGCATGGTCCGATCTTAGGGGAGGACGATTAAGATAGCCCCAATGCCTGCCGGCACCGGACAGGGGAAATTGAAAACGGGCCTTCTATGCCCGGACGTCGACCACCACGCGCCCGCGAATGCCGCCCTTGAGAATCTTCCGGCCGAGCTCGGGCAGCGCGGCCAGCGGTACCATTTCGGTGAGGGCGTCGAGCTTGTCCATCGGCAGGTCGCGGGCAAGCCGCGCCCAGGCGGCGCGGCGCCGCTCAGGAGGACACATCACGGAATCGATGCCGAGCAGGTTGATGCCGCGCAGCAGGAAGGGGATGACGCTCGCCGGCAGATCGTTGCCCCCGGCAAGGCCGCAGGCCGCAACGCTGCCACCGTATTTGAGCTGCGTCAAAACCGCGGCAAGCGTCGTGCTCCCGACCGCATCCACAGCCCCGGCCCAGCGCTCCGCATCGAGCGGCCGGGCGACCGGCTTTGCCAGCTCGGCGCGGTCGACGAAGGCAGTGGCGCCGAGGCCGCGCAGATAATCGTGCTGCTCGGGGCGGCCGGTCGACGCCGCCACCTGGTAGCCGAGCTTCGCCAGGATCGCGACGGCGACGCTGCCGACGCCGCCGGCCGCGCCCGTCACCAGCACCTCGCCCTTGGCCGGCGTCAAGCCATGCTCCTCGAGCGCCATCACCGCCAGCATCGAGGTGAAGCCGGCCGTACCGATCGCCATGGCACGCTTCGTGGTGAGCCCGTTCGGCAGCTTGACGAGCTGGCTCGCCTTGACCCGCGCCTTCTCGGCATACCCGCCCCATTGCACCTCGCCGACGCGCCAGCCGGTGAGGATCACCTTGTCGCCGGGCTTGTAATCGGGCGCTTCGGAGCTTTCGACCGTGCCGGCGAAGTCGACGCCCGGCACATGCGGGTATTTGCGCACGAGCCGGCCGAGGCCGTTGAGGATCAGCCCGTCCTTGTAGTTGAGGGTCGAGTACTCGACGGCGACCGTCACCTCGCCCGGCGGCAGGGCGCTTTCCGGCACCCGCTCGATGCGCGCCGCGACCTTGCCGTCGGCCTCGTGCAGGACCAGCGCCTTGATGTCGGCCATGGCAGCCTCAGCGCAGCCGCTCGAGGACGCTCGCGTAGTTCGCCACCGCCGCGCCCCCCATGTTGAAGACGCCGGCGAGCTTCGCGTCCTTGACCTGGATGCCGCCGGCCGTGCCGGTGAGCTGCATCGCCGCCAGCACATGCATCGAGACGCCGGTGGCGCCGATCGGATGGCCCTTGGCCTTGAGGCCGCCCGAGGGGTTGATCGGAAGCTTGCCGTCCTTCTCGGTCCAGCCCTCCATGATGGCGCGGTCCCCCTGCCCCTTCGGCGCGAGGCCGATCGCCTCGTAGATCAGGAGCTCGGCGATGGTGAAGCAGTCATGCACCTCGGCGAAGCTGAGATCGTCGAGGTCGACCTTGGCGTTGGCGAGCGCGCGCTTGAAGGCGCGCTCCGGGCCCTCGAAGGCGGTGATGTCACGCTTGCTCATCGGCAGGTAGTCGTTGACATGCTCGGCGGCGCGGAACACCACGGCCTTGTCATGGGTGAGCGCGGTCTCGACATCGGTCAGCACCACCGCCGCGGCGCCGTCGGAGACGAGCGAGCAGTCGGTGCGGCGCAGCGGCCCGGCCACCCGCGGGTTCTTCTCGGACACGGTGCGGCAGAATTCGTAGCCCAGATCTTTTTGCATCTGCGCCAGCGGGTTCGCGGCCCCGTTTTTGTGGTTCTTGGCGGCGATGCGGGCGAGCGCGTCGGACTTGTCGCCGTAGCGCTGGAAATAGGTCTGGGCGATGCGGCCGAAGACGCCGGTGAAGCCGCCCTCGATCTCGCCTTCCTCCTTCACGTAGGAGCACTTGATCAGGATGTCGCCGACGGCGGGTCCGGTGACCTCGGTCATCTTCTCGACGCCCACCACCAGCACGTTGCGCGCCCGCTTCGCGGCGATGGCGTTGAGGCCCTGATGGATCGCGGCCGAGCCGGTGGCGCAGGCGTTCTCGACGCGCGTCGCCGGCTTGAAGCGCAGCGCCGGGTCGATGTTGAGGACGAGCGAGGAGGGAAATTCCTGGCGGACGAAGCCGCCGTTGAAATTGCCGAGGAAGATCTCGTCGATGTCGGCGGGCGCCATGCCGGCGTCGCGAATGGCGTCGCTGGCGATCCGGGCGATCAACGCCTCGATGTCCTCGCCCTCGAGCTTGCCGAAGCGCGAATGGGCCCAGCCGACGATGCAGGCGGTCATGGCTGCTCCTCCGATCCGAGTGTGCCGCGAGGCTATAAGCGTTACATATAGCAAGGGCCGGAGCGACCGTCACCGGCCGTGGACGCGGACGGCCCTTGCGGAAATGGCTTGTCTCGGCAACGTTTTGCAGGGAAAAGGGCGGCATGGGAACCAAGGACATCCTGACGCTCCGGCGTCCCGACGACTGGCACGTGCATCTGCGCGACGGCGCGATGATGGAAGCGGTGCTGCCCTTTACCGCCCGCGCCTTCGCCCGCGCCATCGTCATGCCCAACTTGGTGCCGCCGGTCACCACCGTCGCCGCGGCCGAAGCCTATCGCGCGCGCATCCTCCGGGCGCTGCCCGCCGGCATGAATTTCGCGCCGCTGATGACCGCCTATCTCACCGACGACAGCGACCCCGGCGAGATCGAGCACGGCCATGAGACCGGCGTCTTCGCCGCGGTCAAGCTCTATCCCGCGAGGGCGACGACCAATTCGGCGCAAGGCGTGAGCGACATCGCCAGGACCTATCCGGTGCTGGAGCGTATGGCCGCGATGGGCATGCCGCTCCTCGTCCATGGCGAAGTCACCGATCCGGACGTCGACGTCTTCGACCGCGAGGCCGCCTTCATCGAGCGCGTGCTGGCCCCGCTGATGAAACAATTGCCGACGCTGAGGATCGTGCTCGAGCACATCACCACCAAGGAAGCGGCGGATTTCGTCGCCGGCGCCGGCCCCAGCCTCGCCGCCACCATCACCGCGCATCACCTCGTGATCAACCGCAATGCGCTCTTCGCCGGCGGCTTGCGGCCGCACATGTATTGCCTGCCGGTCGCCAAGCGCGAGGTGCACCGCCTGGCGCTGCGCCGCGCCGCCACCTCCGGCAGCGCGAAATTCTTCCTCGGCACCGACACGGCACCCCATCCCGTGCATGACAAGGAGCGCGATTGCGGCTGCGCCGGCATCTTCAGCGCGCCCGCCGCGCTCGAGATCTATGCCAAGGTCTTCGACGAGGAGAGCGCGCTCGACCGCTTCGAAGCCTTCGCCTCGCTCAACGGCCCGCGCTTCTACGGCCTGCCGGCGAACGAGGCGCGCATCACCCTGCGGCGCGGGCGCACGACCGTGCCCAGGGAAGTGACTACAGGAGCCGGGCCGCTGCGGCCTTTTCTCGCTGGCGAAGAGATCGGCTGGCACGTAGTGGATCGAATCTAGATTGCGTGTCCATGCGTGGACTGTCATTGCG
>DASVOY010000169.1:0-2793 GCA_036383115.1 Allostellaceae bacterium | reverse complement strand
GGCGGGCGAGTTGTTGCGCCGCGCTCGATAGTGCTGTCGCGCGACAACGGCCAAGCCAAGCAGCCGCAGCCGCAGCCGCAGGAATTCGTTCCCTACGCCACGCCCGGCGACGACATCCCTGATCCCGTGGCGCGGGCGCTCAACGGCCTCGTCGACGAGGTGCAGGCGTTGCGCGCGCGGGTGGCCGAGCTCGAGGCGGAGCAGGGCGAGCCGTTGCTGAAGAAGGCATCGCGGCTCGGTTCGTAGCGGCAGAAAGAGAGGAGAGGTGCCATGAGGCTCAGCACCAAGGGACGCTACGCGGTGATGGCGATGGTCGACCTCGCCAAGCACAGTCAGGGCAGCCCGATCGCGCTCGCCGAGATCGCCGAACGGCAGGAGATCTCGCTCTCTTATCTCGAGCAGCTCTTTGCCAAGCTCCGCGCCGCGAACCTGGTCAAGAGCGTGCGCGGGCCCGGCGGCGGCTATCTCCTTGGCTACGCCGCCGACGAGACGCGCATCTCCGACGTCATCCTCGCCGTCGACGAGCCGATCCGCGCGACGCGCTGCACGCCGGGCGCGCCCACCGGCTGCCGCGGCAGCAAGAGCCGATGTCTGACCCATGATCTGTGGGAGGAGCTCGGCAACCAGATTCATCTTTATCTGAGTTCCGTGACGCTCGCCGACGTGGTCGAGCAGCGCGTGCTTGGCCGCGCCGGCGCGCTGCACTGCGAGCGGCGCGACGCCATCGCGGCGCAATAGGCCATTCTCTAGCGACCCTCATGACCTTGCGCGCCGCCTATCTCGATTGGAACGCGACAGCGCCGCTCCGCCCGGAGGCGGCGGCGGCGATGACGGACGCGCTCGCACGCTTCGGCAATCCCTCCTCGGTGCACCGCTTCGGCCGCGCCGCCCGCCGCGCGCTCGAGCGGGCGCGGGCTCAGGTCGCGGGGCTCGCCGGCGCGGCGCCGGCGGAGATCGTGTTCACCAGCGGCGGCACCGAGGCGAACCAGCTGGCGCTCCGCGGCGTGCACGGCCGGCGCGTCATGGTCTCGGCAATCGAGCATGATTCCGTGCGCCAGGCCGTACCGGATGCGGCGGTGATCCCGGTGACGCATCGGGGTGTCGCCGACCTCGATGCGCTCGACCGCCTGCTCGCCGCCGAGACCCGGCCGGCGCTGGTCTCCCTCATGCTCGCCAACAACGAGACCGGCATCCTTCAACCCGTCGCCGAGGCGGCGCGCATCGCCCATGCTCGCGGCGCGCTGCTCCACTGCGATGCCGTGCAGGGCGCGGGCAAGCTGCCGCTCGAGCGGGCGCGGCTCGGTGCCGATCTCGTGACCCTCTCGGCGCACAAGCTCGGCGGCCCGCCAGGCGTCGGTGCGCTCGTCGTTACTCCAGAGGTGCCGCTCGCCGCGGTGCAGACCGGCGGCGGCCAGGAGCGCGGGCGGCGCGCCGGGACGGAGAATTTGCCTGGGATCGTCGGCTTTGGCGCCGCATGCGCCGTCGCGGGGCGGCTTGTCGATAGTGAGGCGGTCGCAATGTTGCGCGACGCGGCGCAGCGGCAGCTGACGGCAATTGCGCCCGATGCCCTAGTCTATGGCGCCGATGTGACGCGGCTGCCCAATACGCTGTCGATCGCCATGCCCGGCGTCGCCGCGTCGACGCAGGTGATGGCGCTCGATCTCGCCGGCGTGATGGTGAGCGCCGGCGCCGCCTGCTCCTCCGGCAAGGTGCGGCGCAGCCATGTGCTCGACGCCATGGGCGTGCCGGCGGACGAGGCCGAGTGCGCCATCCGCATCAGCCTTGGCTGGAGCACGACTGCCGCCGATATCGACCAGCTGGTGGAGGCCTGGGGCGCGCTCTATGCCCGGACCCGGGCCAGCGCAGCATGACCGCCTCCTTCGCACGCTTCCAGCATCGGCCCAATAGCGCGCCGGTCTATCTCGATTACCAGGCGACGACGCCGACCGACCGCCGCGTCGTCGAGGCGATGCTGCCCTGGTTCACCGAGAAGTTCGGCAATCCCCACTCGATCACGCACGCCTATGGCCGCGAGGCCGAGGCGGCGGTCGAAGCGGCGCGCGGCGAGGTGGCGGCGCTCATCGGCGCCGAGCCGCGCGAGATCGTCTTCACCTCGGGCGCCACCGAGGCCAACAACCTCGCTATCAAGGGCGCCGCGCATTTCCACCGCGAGCGCGGCAGGGATCACATCGTCACCGTTGCCACCGAGCATAAATGCGTGCTGGAGAGCTGCCTGGTGCTCGAGCGCGAGGGCTTCCGCCTTACCGTGCTGCCGGTCGATGCGCAGGGGATTGTCGACATGGTGGCGCTCGCCGCGGCGATCGACGAGCGTACCGCGGTGGTCTCGGTGATGGCTGCCAACAACGAGATCGGCGTGCTGCAGCCGGTCGCCGAGATCGGCGCGCTGTGCCGCGAGCGCGGCGTGCTCTTCCACAGCGACGCCGCGCAGGCGGTGGGCAAGGTGCCGGTCGATGTCGAAGCGATGACGATCGACCTGCTCTCGATCTCCGGCCACAAGTTCTATGGGCCCAAAGGGATCGGCGCGCTTTATGTGCGGCGACGGCCCCGGGCGCGGATCGCGCCGCTCTTCGACGGCGGCGGCCAGGAGCGAGGCCTGCGCTCGGGCACGCTGCCGACGCCGCTCTGCGTCGGGCTGGGCGCGGCGGCACGGATCGCGCGCGACGAGATGGCGGCTGAGGCCGAGCGGCTCCTGGGCATGCGCCGTCGTGTCCTTGCTGGCATCCGCGCCATGCTGCCGGAGGTGCGGCTCAACGGCGATGCCGAGCGGCGGCT
>DASVOY010000168.1:0-1900 GCA_036383115.1 Allostellaceae bacterium | reverse complement strand
GGAGACCATCTGCGCGGCGGAGCGTAGCGCGCCCAGCAGCGAATAGTTGTTGCCGGAGGCCCAGCCGCCAAGCACGATGCCGTACACCGCCAGCGAGGAGATCGCGAGGATATAGAGGATGCCAACGTTGAGATCGGCGATATAGGGAGCCCAGGCCTGCGCCGTCGTGGAGGTACCCCAGGTCAGGGGGCTGCCAAGTGGCACTACCGCGAAGGCCGCCAGCGCCACGAAGACGCTGATGAGCGGTGCGATGAGGTAGACGGCCCGCCGCGCCCGCGTGGGGATAATCTGCTCTTTAAACGCCATCTTGATGCCGTCGGCCAACGGTTGCAGCAGTCCCAGCGGGCCGGTGCGGTTCGGTCCGACGCGGCGCTGGAAGCGAGCCAGCAGGCGCCGCTCGATCAGCGTCATATAGGCGAAGATCGTCAGCAGCGCCGCGATGACGATGATGCTCTTGACCAGCGCGGCGATGAGAAAGATTGCGAGATCCGACATAGTCTCTATTCTCCTCCCCCGCGCGGGGCAACCAGCTCACCGGCCTGCGCGCTCACCGGCGCGACGCCCTGCTCGATCATCTGCCATGTCAGATAGGGACTGCCGGTCACGGTCGCGCGTCCTTCGGCGGTGCGCTCACCAGCGGCCAGCGGCCAGCGGGCACCTTTGTCGCCCAACGCGCGGCGCGTCACACCGGCATAGAGCGGCGTCGTGCGCCCGATCTCCGAGAGGATTTCCGCCGGTGAGAGGTACGTCCAGCCGAGGCCAAGCGCCCGCGCTACGCCGAGGAGGATCTCCCAGTCGGCTTTCGCGCCGGGCAGCGGCTGCATCGCCTGCCGCACCACCTGGACACAGCGCTCGGTGTTGGTGAAGCTGCCGTCCTTTTCCGTATAGGCCAGCGCGGGCAGCACCACCGTCGCGCGCTGCGCCGTCTCCGTCAGGAAGAGATCCTGCACCACCAGCAGATCGAGCGCCTCCAGCTTCGCAAGCTGCTGCACGGAGGCATGGCCGGCGGGATTCGCGCCGAGCACGTAGAGCGCTTTGACGCCGCCGTCGAGCATTTGCTCGTAGGTCTTGCCTGGCTCGGCGGGGATTGGGGCATTCCAGGCGATGCTGAGCGCCGAGCGCCCCGCCAGATCGTTCACCGGGCGATATCCGGGCAGCGTGTCGGGCAGCAAGCCCATGTCACGCGCGCCGAGCGAGTTGTTGTCCTCGAAGAGCGGTCCGACGCCTGCACCCAGTCGCCCGTAGTTATCCGTCAGCAGCGCGAGGTCGAGGAGGTCGGCGGCGAGCGTCGCGGCGTTTGGCTCGCGTGTCGCCATCTCGTCGTAGAGAATGACCGCGCCCTTCGCGCCGGCAATCTCGCGGGCAAGCTCACGCAGCGCGGCGGCATCCACCCCGGCGACCTCGGCGGCGCGCTCCGGCGTATCCTGCGCCACCGACGCGCCGCGTGTGGCGATGCTGGCGGCCCGCTTCTCGGCGAAGGCGCCGCGCGTCAACTGCTCGCTCGTCACGACGTTCAGCAGCGCGCGGGCGACGGCTGCGGTCTGCCCGGCGCTGTAGCGGATCACGCCTGCCGCTAGGCGGTCCAGCCGGTTCGGCTCGGGAGTAACGACGTAGACACGCGCGCCCCCGCGAATCGCCTTGCGGATGCGCAGATCGACGATGGGCTGGCGGTGATAGGCGTCCGCGCCGATCAGGACGATGTGCGAAGCCTTTTCGAGCCCCGCGATGGAATCGGTCCAGACCCAGGGGAGCGCGTTGCGCTCGGTCGCCGGGAACGTGCCGTGGTAGTGATCGATATTGTTGGTGCCGAGGCCGGCGCGCAACAGCTTCTGGAAGAGGTAGGCTTCCTCGTTGGTGGTGTGGGTCGAGCCGATGCCGCCGATGGCCTGCGAGCCGTGCT
>DASVOY010000167.1:0-5496 GCA_036383115.1 Allostellaceae bacterium | reverse complement strand
CATTGCTGGCAGACGTAACGGGCCTGCGCGCGTGCCAAGGTTCAGTCTCCTTCAGCACTCACAGGGCGCGCACCTCCATCTTGATCGGGCCCTCGGCGCGCCCATGGATGAACTGGTCGACATAGGGGTTGCCGGAGCGGTCGATCTGCTCCTTGGGCCCCGACCAGATGATACGCCCTTTATAGATCATGGCGATACGGTCGGCGATCTTGCGCGCGCTCGCCATGTCGTGGGTGATCGAGACGGCGGTGGCGCCGAGGTCGCGCACGCATTGGATGATGAGGTCGTTGATCACGTCGGCCATGATCGGGTCGAGGCCGGTCGTGGGCTCGTCGAAGATGATGATCTCGGGCTCGGTGGCGATGGCGCGTGCCAGCCCGACGCGCTTCTGCATGCCGCCCGAGAGCTCCGATGGCCGGAGCTCGCCCACCTCCGGCCCCAGGCCCACATTGGCCAGCTTCGCGATGGCGATCTCCTTGGCCCTGTGGCGCTCGACGCCGCGGCCCTGGATCAGGCCGAAGGCGACGTTCTCCCACACCAGCAGCGAATCGAAAAGTGCACCGCCCTGGAACAGCATGCCGAATTTCGCCATGAGCTTCTCGCGCTCGGCCGTCGGCAGGCCCACCGCCTCCTGGCCGTCGATCTTGATTGACCCGGCGTCGGGCTCGATGAGGCCGAGGATGCATTTCACCATCACCGACTTGCCGGTGCCGGAGCCGCCGATGACGACCATGCTCTCGCTCACGCCGATATCGAGGTCGATCCCGTCGAGCACGAGCTTGGGCCCGAAGGACTTCTTCAATCCGCGGACCGAGATCTTCGGGACGTTGCTCATCAGAAGAGCACGCTCGTCAGCAAGTAATCGGAGAGCAGGATCATGATCGAGGCGGAGACCACGGCGTAAGTGGTCGCCGCGCCCACGCCTTGGGCGCCGCCGCGCGAATGATAACCGAAATAGCATCCCATCAGCGCCACGATGAAACCGAAGGCCGCCGCCTTGATGAGGCCGGAAATGACATCGTCGCTGTGCAGGTAGTCCGTGGTCTGATGGAGATAGCCGGACGGGTTGAAACCAAGCTTGTAGGTGCCGACAAGGTAACCGCCGAACACGCCGATGATGTCGGCCACCAGCACCAGTGCGGGCACCGTCACGGTCCCGGCGAGCAGCCGCGGCACCACGAGGTATTTGTAGGGATTGGTCGACAGCGTCTCCAGCGCGTCGATCTGGTCGGTCACGCGCATGGTGCCGATCTCGGCGGCGATCGAGGCACCGATACGCCCCGCCACCATCAGCGCGGCGATCACCGGGCCGAGCTCGCGCGTCATCGACAGCACGACGACGGTGGCGACCGCGCCCTCGGCGGCGAAGCGGCTGAACCCGGTATGGGTCTGGAGCGCCAGCACCATGCCGGTGAAGACCGCGGTGAGCCCGACTACCGGCAGCGAGTAATAGCCGATATCGATCATCTGCCGCGCGATGAGGCGCGGATAGAGGGGCGGGCGAAAGCAGTGGCTGACAGCCGTGAGCGCAAACAGCGCGAGCCGTCCGCTGGCGGCGAGGAAGATCAGGAAGACATGGCCGACCCGCGCCAGGAAGTCGAGCGCGTTGACGCGGTGGCCGGCGCGGAAGTGGCGGTCGATGCCCTGGCCGACGCGGGTGAGGAAACCGGGTGCGCTCACGTGGCTCCGCCGCGGTAGACGCGGTGATAGCGGCGGCCGAGCGCGGTGAGGATCTCGTAGCCGATGGTGCCGGCCGCCATGGCGACCTCGTCGATGCCGTGCCGCTCGTCGATGAGGTCGACGAAACCGCCGGGCCGGACCAGCGCAGGATCGATGCCCGTCACGTCCAGCGTCAGGAGGTCCATTGAGATGCGTCCGATGATCGGTGCGCGCTGGCCAGCGATGCCGGCGCTGCCGCGATGACTCGACGAGCGCAGCCAACCATCGGCGTAGCCAACGGCAACGGTAGCGATGCGGCCGGGGCGCTCCATGCGATGCGCCGCACCGTAACCAACGGTCGCTCCCCTGTCAACGTCGCGGACTTGCAGGATTCTGCCTTTGAGACGAACGACTTGCCGCATCGGGTTGGCATGCGCTGGCGTCGGGTTGACGCCATAGAGCGCGGCTCCCGGGCGGACGAAATCGAAGTGATAGTCGGGGCCGAGGAAGATGCCGGAGGAGGCCGCGAGACTGGCTGGCGCGCGCGGCAGAGCGCCGCGCGCCGCGCCGAAGGCGGCGAGCTGCGCCGCGTTGAGCGGGTGCGCGGCGTCCTCGGCGCAGGCGAGGTGGCTCAGCACGGCGCGCAGGCTTAGCCCGGCGAGCTGCTCCGGCGCGGCGGCGAGTCGAGCGAGCTCGGCCGGCGCCAGCCCGAGCCGCGACATGCCGGTATCGACATGGATCATCGCCGGCAGCGCCCGCGTGCCGGCAGCGGCGCGCCATGCGGCGACCTGGGAGGGCTCGTTGAGCACGGGCGTGAGCCGGCGATCGCGGAACTCGCCGTCCGTCCTCGGCAGCAGGCCGTTGAAGACTGCGATCTCCGCATCGGGCAGCAGGCGGCGCAGCGCCAGGCCCTCGTCCAGCGTCGCGACGAAGAACAGCCGGCACCCGGCGGCGGCCAGCGCCGGCGCCACCTGCGCCATGCCGAGCCCATAGGCGTCGGCCTTCACCACCGCCGCGGCGTAGGCTCCGGCGCGCAGGCGCGCGCCGAGGTTACGCCAGTTCTCGACGATGGCGGCGAGATCGATCTCAAGGACGGCACCGGCACGATCCGCCGCGCGCGACGGCGCCGCGCCGCGCCGGTCAGAGGGTGGCATTGGGAAGATGATCGCGATCGATGAAGTCGGCAAATTTGGTGGTTCGGCCGTCGAAGTACAGCTTGATCGTACCCGTCGGGCCATGTCGTTGCTTCGCTATGATAACTTCAGCTTGCCCATATACCTTTTCGCTGTTCTTCCTCCATTGCTCTACGCGATCATTGAATTTTTGATCGTTCTCGTCGGCGCCCTGCACCGGTTGCTGCCGTTGTAAATAGTACTCTTCACGGAACACGAACATTACAACATCGGCGTCCTGTTCGATTGATCCCGACTCTCGTAAATCAGCCAGTTGTGGACGTTTATCCTCGCGCTGCTCCACCGCCCGCGAAAGTTGCGAGAGCGCGAGCACGGGCACATTCAGTTCCTTCGCAAGAGTTTTCAAGCCGCGTGTGATCTCGGAGATCTCCTGCACTCGGTTTTCCGCTGATCTCCCTTGTCCGCCGCCCTGCAACAGCTGCAGGTAATCAACCACGATCAAATTGAGTCCCTGCTGTCGCATCAATCGCCGCGCTCTGGTTCGTAGTCCCGAAATCGTGAGTGCCGGCGTGTCATCTATGAACAAAGGGATCAGCGAAAGCTGCTGGCTCGCCTGAACAAATCGATCGAAATCCTCGTGCTTGACATCACCCCGCCTGATCCTGTCAGACGGCACGCCGGATTCCTCCGAAAGTACGCGCGTTGCCAATTGCTCGGCCGACATTTCGAGCGAAAAGAACGCGGCAATGCCACCGTCTTCTACCTCACGCTCGCCATCTGGTCTGCGAACCGCTTTGTAATGCTTCGTGACGTTAAACGCGATATTCGTTGCGAGCGCCGTCTTACCCATCCCCGGTCGGCCAGCCAGGATGATCAGATCGGACGGATGCAGGCCGCCCAAGCGCTCATCCAGGTCCTTGAAACCGGTTGCGACTCCCGTTGTCTTGCCACTGCGCTTGAAGGCGGCTTCGGCCATCTCGATTGCCGTGGTAAGTGCGGCCTTGAACGGCTGGAACCCGCCCTCGTACCGGCCGCTTGTCGCAAGGTCGAAGAGCTTCTTCTCGGCGCCCTCGATCTGCGAGCGCGCGTCGCGCTCGAGATCGAAATTGTAGGCGTCGTTGACCGTGCCCTCGCCGATGTCGATGAGCTGGCGGCGCAGATAGAGATCGTGGATGGTGCGGCCGTAATCCTCGGCATTGATGATGGTCACCACGGAAGTCGCGAGGCGCGCCAGGTATTGCGCGCCGCCGATCTCCGCGAGCGCGCCGTCCTGATCGAACAGGTTCTTGAGCGTCACCGGGTTCGCGATCTGGCCGCGCTCGATGAGCTTGGCGATGGCGGCGTAGATCCGCCCGTGCACGCCCTCGGCAAAATGCTCCGCGATCAGGAACTCCGACACGCGGTGGTAGGCGGAGTTGTTGACGAGGATCGCGCCCAGCAAGGCCTGCTCGGCCTCGATGTTGTGGGGGGGCGAGCGAAAGGCCCCGCCGTCGCGTAGCGGCGTGACCTTGGACGACGCGGTGTTTTCCATGCCGCGAATGTTACCAATTCGTTGAGGGCGAGGGCAGGACATTCCATCCACAGGCCTGTGGAACGCGGGGACGGCGATGCTCGCCGCGGTTCGGCCGGTGGGCGCGGAGGTTTTGCCGACCGTCAGCCAGTTAAGCCTTTGGTTACCAGCTTTCCCTATGTTTGAGCTGCTTAAGGAATAATTTTGCCGATCGGCGGACATGAAACGGCTCTCGGTCAGCACTCTTCTGCAGGCGATCACCGGCATCATGGCGACGGTGCTCGTGGTCACCTTTGCCTACTCCGCTGAACGCGCCTGGGAGCGCTGGGCGGACGCGCAGAAGGTGCTTTCGGTGGTCAGCATCTCGCGCGACCTCTTCCAGGCGATGCAGAATCTCCGCATCGAGCGCGGCACCGTCAACACCGCGCTGACCGCGCCGGAGCCGGCGGGTGCCGATACCCAGAGCGAGGTCGCGGCGCTGCGCGCCCAGGCCGACGTGGCGCTGCAATCGGCGCTGGCCAAACTCAAGGTAGCCGGGCTCGCCGATGTCGCGGCCGGCATCAACGAGTTGCACAGCAACAGAGATGCCGTTGCCAAGCTGCGGCAGGATGCCGATGCGGCGATCCTGCGGCCGAAGACGGAGCGGCCCGCGGGCCTCAGCAAGTCGTGGGTTGCCGGCATGGGCAAGCTCGTCGACGGCATGGACGCGCTTGCCGACAGGTTATCGGCACCGATAGACCGGAGCGATCCGCTCATTGCCGAACTGCTGATGATGAAGCAGCTGGGCTGGGAAGCGCGGGCGGCGGCAGGCGTCGACCGGCTGATGGTCGGCGCGGCCATAGCGGCGGGCGATGGCATCGCTGCCGACCAGCAGCGGCAGCTCGCCGTGCTGCAGGGGCGAGTGGAAGTAGCATGGAAGGTGATCGGCGAGAAGGTCCACGAGGCAGACGCGCCGCCCAGGCTCAGAGCTGCTTTCGAGGCGGCGCAGCAGAGCTATTTCACCGAGCTGTCGGAGAAGCGCAAAGCGATCGTCGCCGATCTCGTCTCGGGTCAGAAGCCATCGGTTTCCGGCGGCGATTGGGTCAGGCTCTCCAATCCCGGGCTTGCCGCCATCATGGACGTCGCCAACGTCTCGTTCGAGCTCACCGAGCAAGCTGCGGCGCGGCTGGCGGATGCCGCCCAGAGGGATTTCTA
>DASVOY010000166.1:0-2232 GCA_036383115.1 Allostellaceae bacterium | reverse complement strand
ACGCATGGCGGCAAGCAGTACATCGCCGTGCTCTCCGGCGTCGGCGGCTGGGCCGGCATCGGCATGGCGGCGGGCCTCACCAAGGACACCGACGGCCTCGGCGCGGTCGGTGCCTACAAGGCGCTCTCCAACTACACGCAGTTGGGCGGCGTGCTCACGGTGTTTGCGGTGGAGTGACGGGGAGCACTCGTCGCTGCCAGTGGCGGCCGGCTCTCGGGCCTCCCCCTGGTGCCGGCCGCGCTTGTCTGAGTATCAGGCGGGTCTCTCGCGCGGCTTGTTCTGCTCGCAGCGCCAGCGCGAGAGCGCCCATTTCGGATGATCGGCGAGCCATTCCTGGGCGACCTGCTGTCCCAGCACGGCGCAGCCGATGAGCGTCGTGTCGGGAATGTCGGGCCTGACCTCTTGGCAATGCGACTGCCAGCTCAGCATGCACGCGACGAGCACCAACGAAACCATCAGACTTCCCCTGCGAGCTTCCGCGGCTCGGATTAGCCGCAGCGTACCAATGCCGTCACCTCCCGACGATTATGCCGTTGATGGCGAAGTCGGCGGACCGCTGTTGCCGCCGCCGATCCGGCGCTTGGGCACCCAACGCCGCTCCGTCCGGATTTGTTCCGGCTATTGCAGAGTTGGAACCGTCATTGCGCGATCTGGTGCCGAAAGGGCGGGATGAGGCCGGGCTCTCTTCCACCCAGGCCTGGGTGCGCCACCACGACAACTATGACAGGTGATCGCGAAGCGCGGGCCTAATACCGGATGCCGAGCGCATGCGGCAGCGCCAGCGACAGCGTCGGCCAATAGGTCACGAGGGCGAGGAAGGCCAGCATGACGACGAGCCAGGGCAGCACCGCCACGGTGAGCTCGGTGATGCCCATGCGCGCGATGCCGCTCGCGACATAGAGGTTGAGCCCGACCGGCGGATGGCAGAGCCCGACCTCCATATTCACCGCCATCAGGATCCCGAAATGCACGGGGTCGATGCCGAGCTTGGTGATGATCGGGAACAGGATCGGCGCCATGATCAGCAGGATGGAGGAGGGCTCCATCACGTTGCCGGCGGCGAGGAGCAGCAGATTCACCACCAGCAGGAAGACCCACGGGCTGAACTGCTTGCTGATCATCCACGTCGCCATCGCCTGCGGGATGTTCTCATGCGTCATCAGGAACGAGAACAGCACGGCATTGGTGATGATGTAGAGCAGCATCGCGCTGAGATTGGCGGCGTTGAGCAGCACCCTGGGCACGCTGCGGAGCGGCAGGTCCTTGTAGACGAAGACAGCGATGACGAAGGCATAGACCGCGGCGACCGCCGCCGCCTCGGTCGGCGTGAAGAGCCCGCTGTAGATGCCGCCGAGCACGATGCCGATGAGGAGCAGGCCCCACAGGCTCTCGCGGAAGGCGTGGAAGCGCTGCGCCCAGGTCGCGCGCGGCATGCGCGGATAGCGGTTGCGCTTGGCGTAGGTCCAGGTGACCAGCGCCAGCAACGTCGCCAGCGTGATGCCCGGCACGACGCCCGCCATGAACAGCGCGCCGATCGACGTATTCGTGGAGACGCCGTAGAGGACGAGGATGATCGAGGGCGGCACCAGAATGCCGAGCGCGCCCGACGTGGTGATGACGCCGGCGCCGAAGCGGCGCGGGAAGCCGTGCTCGACCATCGCCGGCATGATGATCGAGCCGATCGCCACCACCGTGGCGACGGAGGAGCCGGCGATCGCCGCGAAGAGCGCGCAGGCGACCACGCCAGCAAGGCCCAATCCACCCGCCCAATGCCCCACCAGCGACGTGGTAAAGGCGATCATGCGCCGCGCCACGCCGCCATGCGTGAGGAACGCGCCGGCGAGGATGAAGAACGGGATCGCCATGATCTGGAAGTTCTCGATCCCCGTGAACAGCTTGAGCGCCACGCTCTCGATCGGCACCTGGGTCATGGTGAAGAGGAAGGTGAGCACGGTGAGGCCGAGCGAGATCGAGATCGGCATGCCCGTAAGCATGAGCGCGAACAGCAGGGCGAAGATGAAGAGGGCGCTCACGTGGCTTCGTCCGGGATGGGTGCGATTCCCTCGACCCGCGCCTGGCTATGCGACGGCAGCTCGCCGGTGCGCCAGAACGCCAGCGCGACCTGCAGGAAGCGGAAGCACATCAGGTAGGAGCCGAGCGGCACCGCGAGGTAGGGGATCCAGCTCGGCCACTCGAGGTCGGGCGTGGTCTGGGAGCTGTGCGCGATGCGCC
>DASVOY010000165.1:0-2166 GCA_036383115.1 Allostellaceae bacterium | reverse complement strand
CGACTTCATGTCGCCGGAGCCCGGCATGCCGACCGTGCTGCGCGACGCGGTGCTCGACCTCGCCCGTACCCAGCCCTTCGCCCGCGCGCTCATCAACAGCGGCCGCCTGTCGCTGCCGGCGGTGCTCGATCGCTCGCCGCTCAATGGCCCCGACGCCCCGGATGGCCCGCGCCCGTCCCGGCCCGGCGCCGCCTGCCCCGATGCGCCGGTCGTGCTCGATGACGGGCAGCCGGGGTGGTTGCTCGACCGGCTCGGCCAGGGCTTCGTTGGCCTCTATCGCGTGCCCGAGGGCGGCGTGCCGGCCGAGGTGGCGAAGGCGGCTGCGCGCTGGCGCCGCCTGGCGGTGCCGATTGCGCTCCTGCCCGTGGACGGCGCCGCCGATGCGCAAGGCCTGGTGGCGGCGCGCTATGGCGGCGCGCCCGGCAGCCTCGTCCTGATCCGCCCCGACCAGCACGTCGCCGCGCGGTTCCGCAGCTTCGATGCCGCTGCGATCGAGGCGGCGGTCGCCCGCGCGCTGGGGCAACACGCGCAGCGCCCGGAGGAGACCGCATGCGTGGCTTGACCGGCGCCCTCAATCTGCCGGATCCCGATGGTTTCTACGTCGAGCTCGTTCGTGTCTATGACGGCCTCGACCGTGACGCAGCCGAAGCCGTCTCGGCGCGGCTGATCCTGCTTTTGTGCAATCATATCGGCGACCGCGACGTGCTGCGCGAGGCCTTCGCGCTGGCGCGCGGCGCCGCCAGGGAGTGAGACCATGGCCAAAGCCTTCGCCTCGCAAGCCGACCTCGCCGAGAAGAAGGAGACGCTCCAGAAACTCGCCGAGGGCGCCTATTGCCTCACGGCGGAGGGCGATCCCAACACCGGCATCATCATCGGCGACGACGGCGTGATGATCATCGATGCCCGCGCCACGCCGGTCATGGCGCAGGATTTGATCCGCCGTCTCCGCGACATTACCGACAAGCCGGTCAAATACGTGCTGCTGACGCATTACCACGCGGTGCGCGTCATGGGCGCCTCGGCCTACAAGGCCCAGCACATCATCGCCAGCCAGGGTACGCTGGAGCTCATCAGGGAACGCGGCCAGCAGGATTTCGAGAGCGAGGTGCAGCGCTTCCCGCGCCTCTTCAACGCGGTCGAGAGCGTGCCCGGCCTGACCTGGCCGACGCTCACCTTCGACACGTCGCTGACACTGTGGATGGGCAAGCGCGAGGTGCAGATCCGGCATATCGGCCGCGGCCACAGCAAGGGCGACACCATCGCCTATCTGCCGGATTGCGGCGTGCTCTATTCGGGCGATCTGGTGGAGGAGGGGGCGACGCCCTATTGCGGCGACGCCTATTTCACCCACTGGCCCGACACGCTGGAGCGCCTCAAGGGCTTCAAGGCGAAGGCGCTGGTGCCCGGCCGCGGTGACGCGCTGGTCGGCGCCGACAAGGCCGAGGCGTCGATCGCCTCGACGCGGCGCTTTCTCACTGATCTCACCACCGTGGTGCGCGCCGGTGTCCAGGCGAAGAAGGGGCTCAAGCAGGTCTATGACGAGGCCATGGCCGCGCTCCGGCCGCGCTACGGCCACTGGGTGATCTTCGAGCACTGCATGCCCTTCAACGTGACGCGCTGCTTCGACGAGATGAGCGGCATCGCCGATCCCCAGATCTGGACCGCCGAGCGCGACACGAAGATGTGGCGCACGCTCGAGGGGTGAGGCATGAGCAGCAGGGAAGACCAATCCGGGCGCTACCTCTCCGGCTTCGGCAACGAGTTCGCGACGGAGGCGGTTTCGGGCGCACTGCCGGTCGGGCAGAATTCGCCGCAGAAGGTGCCGCTCGGCCTCTACGCGGAGCAGCTTTCCGGCACGCCTTTCACCGCGCCGCGCGGCGAGATCCGGCGCTCCTGGCTCTACCGCATCCGCCCGACGGCGAGCCATCGCCCGTACCGGCGCCGCGACGACGGATTGATGCGCAGCGCTCCGTTCGACGAGGTCGAGACGCCGCCGAACCGTCTGCGCTGGAACCCGCTGCCGGTGCCGGAGAAGCCGACCGATTTCGTCGACGGCCTCGTCACCATGGGCGGCAACGGCGATCCCGCGAGCGGCGCCGGGATGGCGATCCATGCGTATCTCGCCAACCGCTCGATGACGGACCGCGTGTTCTACGATGCCGATGG
>DASVOY010000164.1:0-2686 GCA_036383115.1 Allostellaceae bacterium | reverse complement strand
ATCCCCGGAACGGGCTGCTCGCCGCCCGTGTCGCCCTCGTCGCCGCCGCGGAGGGCTGGGGGCCAGGTTTCAGCCGCGCCGCCTATCACGCCAACTTCGCCGAGGACCGCGACATCGCCGCGCGCGAGGTCGTCGCCGGGGTCGTCGCCGCGCTCGGGCGCGATCCCGCCGCCGTGCTGGAGCGGGCGCTCTCGCCGGACAACAAGGCCCGTCTCGTGGCCCGCGGCGAGGAGGCGATCCGCCGCGGTATTTTCGGCGCCCCCAGCTTCCTCGTCGGCGACGAGTTGTTCTGGGGCAATGACCGGCTCGAGCAGGCGCTCGCCTGGGCGCTCTCGCCGCCCGACCTCCCGGCCCTCGCCTGAGCAAGCCGCAAAAAGGGTTGTTCCTGTTTTGTTCTGATGATATCGTGGTCTTCCACCGTCCCGGGAGACAGGCGATGAAAAATAGGGGGAGCGATATGCGGCTCGACGGGCAAGGCGCGCTGGTGCTGGCCGCGGGCTGGCTGGTCGCGCTCTGGATTACGTTGACCTGACGCCCGAGGGTCAGTGCGACGGCCGGTCGTTCAGGGCGCGCTGCAGCGCGTTGAACACCTGGCTCGGCCGGAACGGCTTCTCGAGAAAGCCGAGCGGCGTGGCACTCCTTGCCCGCTCCATGGTCTCAGGGTCGCAAACGCCGGACAGGAAGATCGAATGGACGTTGAACTGGCTGCGCATGAGCTGCGCCACCTCGATGCCGTCCATCGGCCCGGCGAGCTTGATGTCGACCAGCGCCAGATCGGGCGGGCTGGCGCTTGCCAGCGACATTGCCTCGGGCCCCGTTGAGGCGACACCGGCAATGATGAAGCCCGATTCCTCCAGGACTTCCTGGATGTAGCTCGCGACAAGCGCCTCGTCCTCGACGATGAGGATCGAGGCGGGCCGACGCTGGGTCCGCGCCGCTGCGTCGCCTTTAATGTCACTGCCTGCCATGGTCATCGTTGGCCTTCGGGCCCTGAAAATACGCCCTACGGCTAGAAACGGTTTACTGAGGACGCTGGTTCCTGCCGTGATGAGCGCATTGCCGCCTCTTTCGCGCCGGGGGCCGGCTGGCTATGGTCCGGGCTGGAGACCAAGGAATGAAGCTTCTCGTCATTGAGGACGACCGCGAAGCGGCTGCCTATATCTCTAAAGGGCTGTCCGAGAGCGGGTATGTGGTCGACCATGCGGCCGAGGGCCGCACCGGCCTCTTCATGGCAAGCTCCGGGAGCTACGACGCGCTGATCGTCGACCGCATGCTGCCCGAGATGGATGGGCTCGCCCTCGTGGCGGCGCTGCGCGCGGCCGAGATCCGCACGCCGGTGCTGATCCTGAGCGCGCTCGGCGCGGTCGACGATCGCGTCAAAGGGCTGCGCGCCGGCGGCGACGACTATCTGGCCAAGCCCTTCGCCTTCGCCGAACTCCTGGCGCGGATCGAGGCGCTGTTGCGCCGCGGCAGCGGCGGCGCCGCGACGACCCGGCTCAAGGTGGGCGACCTCGAGATGGATCTCCTCGCACGCACCGTGCGGCGCGGCGAGCAGGAGATCGAGCTCCTGCCGCGCGAGTTCCGCCTGCTCGAATTCCTCATGCGCCATGCCGGCCAGGTGGTGACGCGCACCATGCTGCTCGAGAATGTCTGGGACTACCACTTCGATCCCCAGACCAACGTCATCGACGTGCATGTGAGCCGGTTGCGGCAGAAGATCGACAAGGGTTTCGCCCGACCGCTGCTGCACACGATCCGCGGCGCCGGCTACTGCCTGCGCGCGGAGTAGAGGAGGCCGCCCGGAGACATGGTCCGTCTGCTGCGCACCAACGCGTTCCGCCTTGCGGCGCTCTATTTCGTGCTCTTCGCCGCCTCGGTGCTGGCGGTCCTTATGTTCATCTACTTCTCGACCGCCGACTTCATCGAGCGTCAAACCGAGGAGACGATCAACGCCGAGATCACCGGCCTCGCCGAGCAATACCAGCAACGCGGCCTCGCCGGCCTCACCGAGATCATCCGTGCGCGCATCGCCGCGCAGCGCAGCGACACCGCGCTCTATCTCATCACCGATTCCCAGCAGCGGCCGCTTGCCGGAAATCTCTCCGGCTGGCCCCATGCGGTGCCGATCAAGCCGGGCTGGATCAGCTTTCCGGTCAAGACGCCGGAGCACGGGGGAACCGACACCGACGCGGCGCTTGCCTCGGTCTTCGTGCTCGCCGGCGACTACCGCCTGCTGGTCGGGCGCGACATGCACGATGCGGCGGTGTTCCGCTCCCGCATCACGCACACTCTCGCCTGGGCGGCGCTGCTGACCCTCGCCTTGGGCATTCTCGGAGGGTTGTTCACCACGCGCAACATGCTGGCCCGCGTCGAGGCGGTGAACCGCACCAGCACGCGGATCATCCATGGCGACCTCACCCAGCGCGTGCCGCTCACCGGCAGCGGCGACGAGTTCGATCAGCTCGCCACCAACCTCAATGCCATGCTCGAGCAGATCGAGCGGCTGATGGCCGGCATGCGCCAGGTCACCGACAACATCGCCCATGATCTGCGCACGCCGCTGGCGCGGCTGCGCGCCCGGCTCGAGGTGACCCTGCTGGAGCGCCCGGATGCGGCGCGCTATGCCGAGGCGCTGCGCGACACCATCGCCGAGGCCGACCGGCTGCTCGGGACCTTCAACGCCCTC
>DASVOY010000163.1:0-1638 GCA_036383115.1 Allostellaceae bacterium | reverse complement strand
ATCCTCCGCCATCATCATGTGCCCGACACCCGGCAGCACGGCGATGCGCGCGCCGGCGATGCGCTCGGCGCAAGCCTGGCCGCGCGCGGCCGGCGTCATGCGATCCTCGGCGCCGAGCAGCAGCAGCGTCGGGCAGCGGATCTGTGCCGCCGCTGCCGCGGCCCCGCGATAGGTGTCGCATGCGGCGAGGTCGGCGGCGAGGCTCGCCGACTCCGCGCGCTCGAGCAGGCGCAACGCGCCGACGGTAAGCCACAAGCCCGGCGCCGCATTGGCGCCGAGCTGCGCTTGCGCGCCCAGGCTCCAGCTCGTCATCAGCTCGACGGTCGTGTGATCGCCGGCGCGGGCCGCCGCGAGGAGATCGGTATGGACGCGCATCTCCGGCACGAATCCCAACAGCGCCAGCGCCTCGACCCGCGCGCCGCCGCGCGCCGCCGCCTCGAGCGCGACGAACGACCCCATGCTGTGCCCGCCAATGCGAAAACGCTCGATGCCGCAGCCCGAGGCCGCGCGCAGCACCCAATCGGCCATGGCGCCGATACTGTCGGGCGCCGGCCCCTGGCTGCGGCCGTGACCCGGCAGATCGAAGGCCAGGACGTTGCGGCCGTGATGCGCGAGCGCGCGGGCCTGGAGCGCAAAGACGGTGTGGTCCATGCCGGCACCGTGCAGCAGCACGATGGTCGGTGCGCCGCGATCATGGTCACGGCCGCCGGTGCCGGCGAAGGCGCGCCTGCCGTCGAGCGAGAACTCCATGTCGGGCCCTACTCCGCCGCCGGCCGCAAGGTCGCCGCCTTCTGCGACGCGCGCAACGCCTGCGCCAGATCGTCGATGATGTCCGCGGGATCCTCGAGGCCGACGGAGAGGCGGATCATGTCCTCGCCGATTCCGGCCGCCTTCAGCGCCGCCGCGTCGAGTTGCTGGTGCGTCGTGCTCGCGGGGTGAATGACCAGCGTCTTGGCGTCGCCGACATTGGCGAGATGCGAAACCAACTTGAGCGTGTCGACGAAGCGCTTGCCGGCGGCACGCCCGCCCTTGATGCCGAAGCTGACGATCGATCCCGCGCCGCGCGGCAACAGGCGCTTGGCGAGCGCATGGTCGGGATGCTCCGGCAGGTCGGGATGGGTGACCCAGGCGACCGCGTCGGACGCGGTCAGGTACTCGAGGACGCGGCGCGTGTTCTCGACGTGCCGCGCCATGCGCAGCGGCAGCGTCTCGACGCCCTGCAGCAGGTGGAAGGCGTGCGCCGGGCTCAAGCAGGCGCCGAAGTCGCGCAGACCCTCGACGCGCGCCCGCATGATGAAGGCCTGCGGCCCGAACTCGGCGGCGAAATCGATGCCGTGGTAGCCGGCATAGGGCTCGGTCAGCGTCGGGAACTTGCCCGACTTCTCCCAATCGAAGCGGCCGCTGTCGATCAGCGCGCCGCCGATGGCGACGCCGTGGCCGCCCAGCCATTTCGTCGCCGAATGGGTGACGATGTCGCAGCCATGCTCGAAGGTGCGGCAGAGATAGGGCGTGGCGAAGGTCGCGTCGATCATCAGCGGCAGTCCCGCTGCATGCGCCACCTCGGCGACCCCAGGCACGTCGAGCACCTCGAGACCGGGATTGCCCAATATTTCGGCGAAGACGAGGCGCGTCTCCGGC
>DASVOY010000162.1:0-2297 GCA_036383115.1 Allostellaceae bacterium | reverse complement strand
CCGTTGGCCACTTTCAGCCCGAGCGAATGCACGTCGGTGATGAACACCAGCAACCCGGCCAGCTTCTGGCCGCCAGAGACGATGCCGAACTCCGAAGCCTGCTTGATCGAGTTGATGGTGTCGCCGCCGGCATTGGCAAGGCCGATGACTTTCGCCTTCGACGATTGCGCCTGCAGCAGGAACGACGAGAAGTCCTGGCCCGGGAACGGCGTGCGCACCCTGCCCAGCACCTTGCCGCCTGCCTTCTCCACCACCGCGGCGGTATCGCGCTCCAGCGCGTGGCCGAAGGCGTAGTCCGCCGTCAGGAAGAACCAGGTGTCGCCGCCGGTCTTGACCACGGCCGAGCCGGTGCCGTGCGCCAGCGCATAGGTGTCGTAGGTCCAATGCGCGGCGTAGGGCGAGCATTTCGGCCCGGTGATGTCGGAGCTGGCCGAGCCCGAGAACAGCACGAGCCTCTTCTTCTCGCGCGAGACCTCCTCGACGGCGAGCGCCACCGACGAGGTCGGCACGTCGGTGATGACGTCGACGCCGTCCTGGTCGTACCACTGACGGGCGATCGCGGCGCCGACATCGGGCTTGTTCTGATGGTCGCCGGAGACGATCTCGATCGGCTTGCCGAGCGCCTTGCCGCCGACATCCTCCGCCGCCATGCGCGCGGCGACGACCGAGCCCGGCCCGGATATGTCGGCATAGAGCGAGGACATGTCGTTGAGCACGCCGATCTTCACCGGCCCGCCGCTCTGCGCCGCCGCTCCCCCTGCGCCGAGCGCCACGACGGCCGCGGCCGCCCACAGAACTTTCAGCTTCATTCTCCGACCTCCGGTTAGACTCCGAGATATTCGTGCAGCTTGCCGATATTGGCCTCGAGCCGGTCATTCGGGATCATGTCGATGACCTGACCATGCTCCACCACATAATGGCGGTCGGCCAAAGTGGCGGCAAAGCGAAAGTTCTGCTCCACCAAGAGGATGGTGAAGCCCTTTTGCTTCAGCGTGCGGATCACGGTGCCGATCTGCTGCACGATGACGGGCGCCAGCCCCTCGGTCGGCTCGTCGAGCAGCAGGAGCTTGGCGCCGGTGCGCAGAATGCGGCCGATGGCGAGCATCTGCTGCTCGCCGCCGGAGAGCTTGGTGCCCTGGCTCTTCCGCCGCTCCTCGAGATTGGGGAAGATACGATAGATCTCGTCGACGCTCATGCCGCCCGGCTGCACCACCGGCGGCAGCAGCAGATTCTCCTCGACGCTCAAGCTCGCGAAGATGCCGCGCTCCTCCGGGCACCAGGCGATGCCGCGCCGCGCGATGTGGTTGGAGGCGAGGCCGATGAGCTCCTGCCCGCCAAGCCTGACCGAGCCGCGGCGCTGCGGGATGACGCCCATGATCGCCTTCAAGGTCGTGGTCTTGCCGACGCCGTTGCGGCCCAGCAGCGTCACCACCTCGCCCTCGGCGACGACGAAGCTCATGCCGTGCAGGACGTGCGATTCGCCGTACCAGGCTTGCAGATCCTCGACCCGCAGCAGCTCCTTCTGGCGCAGCATCACGTCAGGCATGGCCATGGCCGGTCCCCATATAGGCCTCGCGCACCTCCGGATTCTTCGACACCTCGGCGTAGCTGCCCTGCGCCAGGATATCGCCGCGCGTCAGCACGGTGATGGTGTGCGAGAGATCGGCCACGACCGAGAGGTTGTGCTCCACCATGAGCACGGTGCGGGTCGCCGCGACTTGGCGGATGAGGCCGGAGATGCGGCCGATATCCTCATGCCCGAGCCCGGCCATCGGCTCGTCGAGCAGCAGCATCTCCGGCTCGAGCGCCAAGGTGGTGGCGATCTCGAGCGCGCGCTTCCGGCCATAGGGCAGTTCGGCCGCGGTGGCATGGACGTAGCCCGCCAGCCCGACCGCGGCGACGAGCGCGTCGGCGCGGCCGTTCAACGCATCGAGGCTCTTCTCCGAGCGCCAGAACTGGTAGGACGTGCCGAGCGGGCGCTGCAGCGCCACCCGCACGTTCTCGCGCACGGTCAGATGCGGGAACACCGCTGAGATCTGGAAGGAGCGCACCATGCCGAGCCGCGCCACGTCGGCGGCCTTCTCGCGGGTGATGTCGCGGCCGTTGTAGGTGATCCGGCCGGCGCTGGGCTCGAGGAACTTGGTGAGCAGGTTGAAGACGGTGGTCTTGCCGGCGCCGTTCGGACCGATCAGCGCGTGAATGGTGCCGCGGCGGACCTTGAGGTCGACGCTGCGAACCGCCGCGAATCCGGCAAACTCCTTGGTGAGACCCTGGGTCTCAAGGATCCAGTCACCCAC
>DASVOY010000161.1:0-6765 GCA_036383115.1 Allostellaceae bacterium | reverse complement strand
ACCTCGAGCCCGACCAGCGCGAGCTCTACGAGCTCATCTGGAAGCGCGCCGTCGCGAGCCAGATGTCGGCCGCGATCATCGACCAGGTCGCGGTCGACATCGCCTCGCCGGACCAGCAGCTGCAGTTCCGCGCCACCGGCTCGACCATCCAGTTCGACGGCTTCCTCACGCTCTATCGCGAGGACGAGGACGACGTCGAGGAGGATGACGAGAACCGCCGCCTGCCGCCGCTCAAGGAGCGCGACGCTCTGAAGCGCGGCAAGGTCGATCCGCAGCAGCATTTCACCCAGCCGCCACCCCGCTACAGCGAGGCGAGCCTGGTCAAGAAGCTCGAGGAGCTCGGCATCGGCCGCCCCTCGACCTATGCCTCCATCCTGCAGGTGCTGCAGGACCGCAAATATGTCCGCCTCGACAAGAAGCGCTTCTTTCCCGAGGACCGCGGCCGCGTCGTGACCGCCTTCCTCGAGAGCTTCTTCGAGCGCTATGTCGAGTACACCTTCACCGCCGATCTCGAGAACAAGCTCGATGACATCTCCGACGGCCGCATCGCCTGGCAGAAGGTGCTCGAGGATTTCTGGCGCGACTTCTCCGCCGCGGTCGCCGGCACCAAAGACCTCTCCATCACCCAGGTGCTGGAGGCGCTCGACGAGGATCTCGGGCCGCATTTCTTCCCCGACAGCGGCGACGGGCGCGACCCGCGCCTCTGCCCCGGCTGCAATGCCGGCCGGCTTAACCTGAAGCTCGGCAAGTTCGGCGCCTTCATCGGTTGCTCGAACTATCCGGAATGCCGCTACACCAGGCCGCTGACCCTCGACAACGGCAATGGCGAGAATGGCAACGGCCATGAGCTGGCCGGGCCGCGCGACCTCGGCATCGATCCCGCCACCAACCTCGCCGTCACCGTGCGCAAGGGACCCTATGGCTGCTATGTGCAGCTCGGCCAGGGCGACGAGGGCGAGAAGCCGAAGCGCGTCGGGCTGCCCAAGGGCGTGTCGCCGACCGACATCGACCTCGCCGGCGCGCTCAAGCTGCTGGCGCTGCCGCGCGAGATCGGCCCGCATCCCGAGACCGGCAAGGTGATCACGGCGGGGATTGGCCGCTTCGGCCCCTATGTCAAGCACGACAACATGTTCAAGTCGCTGCCCAAGGACGAGGACGTGCTGACCGTCGGCCTTAACCGGGCAGTCAGCCTGCTCGCCGAGCCCAAGAAGGGCGGACGCAGAGGGCCGGCGCCGCTGCGCGTCCTCGGCAACCATCCCAAAGATGGTACGCCCGTCAATCTGTTCAGCGGGCGCTACGGGCCCTATGTCAGTCATGACGGCGTCAACGCCACCCTGCCGAGTGAGATCGAGCCGGAAGTGGTGACCCTCGAACAGGCGCTCGATCTGCTCGGCGCCAAGAGCAAAGCCAAAGGCAAGGCCAAGATCAACGGCGGCGGCAAGGGCGCGGGCAAGGAAAAGAGCGCCAAGCCGGCCGCTCCGGCCGCTAAGGACGCAAAGAAAGGACCACCATCCCGTGCAAAAGCGGGCGCCCGCAAAAAAGGGCAAGCCAGGCAGACACCGGAAGCTGCCGAGTAAGCACGCCGCCGGCGCCCCTGGCGCTGGCAAGGCGCACCGCGCGCTCGGGCGGATGCCGACGCGCGAAGAGATTCTGGAATACATCGCCGGGAGCCCGACCCCTGTCGGCAAGCGCGACATCGTTCGCGCGTTCAAGGTGGCGCCGGCCGACCGCATCGCGCTCAAGGGCCTCATCAAGGACATCGAACGCTCGGGCTCGGTCGAGCGCGGCCAGAAGCGGCGCCTCCAGCCCATCGGCAGCCTGCCGGAGATCGGCGTCATCGAGATCACCGACGTCGATCTCGACGGTGAGATGCTGGGCAAGCCGCTCGCTTGGCGCGACGCGGAGCACGCACCGAAGATCTACGTCGTCGCCGAGCGTGGCGCCCCGGCCTTGGGCGTCGGCGAGCGCGCCGTCGTCCGCTTCGTGCGGCTCGACGCCAACAGCTACGAGGCGCGCATCATCCGCGCGCTGGGTGGCGCGCCCGACCGCGTGCTCGGCGTCTTCCATCGCGACCGCGACGGCGGGCGGCTCGAGCCCACCGATCGCAAGCTTAGGACCGAGTTCCGCATCGCCGAGGCCGACGCCGGCGGGACCGTCGATGGTGAGATCGTGCTGGCCGAGGTGCTCCCTGCTCGCCGGCTCGGCCTGCCGCAGGCGCGCGTGGTGGAGCGCATCGGCGACAGCGCCGATCCCCGCGCCTTCAGCCTCATCGCCATCCATGCCCACGGCATTCCGACCGAGTTCCCGCGCGACGCGGTGAAACTCGCCGAGCACGCGCGGCCCGTCTCGCTCGGCGAGCGCGCCAATCTCCGCCCGATCCCGCTGATCACCATCGACGGCGCCGATGCGCGCGATTTTGACGACGCGGTCTGGGCCGAGCCGGACCCGGAGCATGCCGGCGGCTGGCACATCCTCGTCGCCATCGCCGATGTCGCCTGGTATGTCCGCTCGGCCGACGCGCTCGACCGCTCGGCGCGGGAGCGCGGCAATTCCGTCTATTTCCCCGACCGCGTCGTGCCGATGCTGCCGGAGGCGCTCTCGAACGAGCTCTGCTCGCTGAAGCCCGGCGTCGAGCGTGCCTGCATGGCGGTGCATCTCTGGCTCGACGCCGAGGGACGCGTCCATCGCCACCGCTTCGTGCGCGGACTGATGCGCTCGGCCGCGCGCCTGACCTACGAACAGGTGCAGGCCGCCGTCGACGGGCGCCCCAACGAGACTGCCGGCCCGCTGGTGGAGCCGGTGCTGCGGCCGCTCTACGGTGCCTACCATGCGCTCGATCGCGCGCGGCGGCGGCGCGGCACGCTCGATCTCGACCTGCCGGAGCGGCGCATCCTGCTCGACCCCTCGGGCCGCGTCGCGCGCATCGAGCCGCGCGACCGCCTCGACAGCCACAAGCTGATCGAAGAATTCATGATCGCCGCCAACGTCGCCGCGGCTGAAGAACTCGAGCGCCTGCGGCAGCCTTGCATGTACCGCGTCCACGACGCGCCCGACCCGGCGAAGCTCGCGGCGCTACGCGAATTCCTCGACGGCATCGGCATCCACGGGCTCACCCTCGCCAAAGGCCAGGTGGTGCGCCCGAAGCAGTTCAACGAGATCCTGCGCCGCGCCGCCGGCACGCCCTCTGCGACCCTGGTCAACGAGCTGGTGCTGCGCAGCCAGGCGCAGGCGGTCTACAGCCCGGAGAATCACGGCCATTTCGGCCTGGCGCTGGCGCGCTATGCGCATTTCACCTCACCGATCCGTCGCTACGCGGATCTGCTCGTGCACCGCGGCCTGATCGCCGGCCACAAATTCGCTGAAGGCGCCCTGCCGTCGACCGAGGCGAAGGATTTCGCCGCGCTCGGCGAGCACATCTCGATGACCGAGCGCCGCGCCGCCGCCGCCGAGCGCAGCGCGTCGGACCGCTACACTGCCGCCTTCCTCGCCGAGCGCGTCGGTGCGACCTTCGCGGGCCGCATCAACGGTGTGACCCGCGCCGGGCTCTTCGTCACCCTTGCCGAGACCGGGGCCGACGGGCTCATCCCGATCAGCAGCCTGCCCGGCGATTACTACGATCACGACGAGAAGCGGCATCAACTCGTCGGCCGCCGCTTCGGGCGCACCTATACGCTCGGCGATGCCGTGAGCGTCCGGCTCGCCGAGGCGAACACGGTCACGGGCAGCCTGCTCTTTACCTTGATCGATGTGGACGGCCGCGATGCCGTGCCGCGCCCGCCACGCCATCGGCCGGGCCAGAAACGGCGAAGCCGCGCCTCAACCAGTCATTAACTCAGCGCCGAGATAATCAACGGGACCGCGCGTTCCGGCGTCAAGCCGGGGCTCGCGCGCCACCGTGACGGTCGATGCGCAATTATGACTTGGCGCCGCTCTCGAGAGTTTCCTGGACCTGACGGTCATGGCGGCGGCGCCAGGGGATCCCGTTGGTTAAGCCCGTCCCGTGCCGCGACGGGAATGCCGGCCAGGGCGCTAGGCATGGGCTGCGCCGTCACCGCTTTCGCCCTGCTGACGCTCGCCGGCTGCGGCAACACACCGAAAGTGTCGGCCGCGACCAACGATCAGTCGCGCCTTTTCGCAGAGGCCTATGGCGGCATCAGCAAATATTACATCGAGCCGGTCCGGCCCGCCGCGCTGGCGTTGGCCGGGCTCGGCAATCTCGCCATGATCGACGGGGCTCTCTCACTCGAGCGCTCAGGCGACGATGTCGTGCTCCGCCACGGCGACGACACAATGCGCTTTGCTGCGCCCGATGCTCGCGACACGCAGGGCTGGGCCGAGCTGACCGACGCCGTGGTGGCTGCGGCGCGCGAGCGCTCGGCCGCGGTGGCCGCGCTCTCGCCCACGAAGCTCGACCAGGCCGTGCTCGAAGGCAGCATGAGCCTGCTCGACCGCTTCTCCCATTACCTGCCGCCCGACCTCGCGCGCGAGCGGCGGGCGGCGCGCGACGGCTTCGGCGGAATCGGCGTGTCGCTCGATACCGAGGGCGAGGACGTCCGCATCAGCGAGGTGCTCCCGGAGACGCCGGCGGCCGAAGCGGGCTTGCGCGTCGACGATGTCATCGTCGCGATCGACGGCGTCGAGACGACCACGTTCCCGCGCGAGGAGATCGCGCAGCGGCTGCGCGGCCCGACCGACAGCCTCGTCGCCCTTGCGGTGACGCGCGGCAACGCGGCCGAGCGCCTCCAATTCGCCCTGCAGCGGACGCGCATCGTGCCACCCACCGTTACGCTCAAAGAAACGGACGGGATCGCCCATCTGCGCCTCACCAGCTTCAATCAGCACACGGCGCAGAGCCTCTCCGACCTGCTGCGCCAGGCCCACAGCGAGATGGGCGGCGCGCTGCACGGCATCATTCTCGACCTGCGCGGCAATCCGGGCGGATTGCTCGACCAGTCGGTCGAGGTGGCGAGCCTGTTCCTCGACGGCGCGCCGGTCACCTCCACGGTCGGCCGCGTGCCCGAGAGCATCCAGTATTTCACCGCGCCCCATCGCGAGGTCGAGCGGCTCCCCGTGGTCGTCCTGGTCAATGGCGGCTCCGCCTCCGCCTCGGAGATCGTCGCCGCGGCGCTGCAGGACACCGGCCGCGCCGTCGTGGTCGGCACCGCCTCCTTCGGCAAGGGCACGGTCCAGAACGTCCAGCGCATGCCCAATGACGGCGAACTCACCGTCACCTGGTCGCGGCTGATCACGCCCGGCGGCTATATCCTGCATGAGCATGGCGTCGTTCCGACCGTGTGCACGGCGAACCTGCCCGACGACGCCAAGGGGCTTCCCGCACTGTGGCACAGCACCAGGGCGCTCTCCGCCGAGCTCGGCCGCTCGCGCGCCACCCTCGACGAGGCGGCTTGGCGCAAGCTCCGCGCGCTCTGCCCCGGGCAACGGAAGGACCACGACCTCGAAGTGGAGGCGGCGGCACGGCTCCTCGCCGATCCTGTGCTCTATGCCCGCGCCCTCGGCACCACGCCGCCCGCGCGCCCGATGACCACCGCCGGCATCATGCGCTGACGCGTCGGGCGCGCTCCACGGTTGCCTCTAGGTATTGCCGGCGCTGCAGAAGCGCCATTCGCCGCGGTGATGGGCGTAGAGCAGCACATGCCGCTGCTCGCCGCTGTGGTCGACGAGCACGGCGAAGCGATCGCCGATGCAGGACTCCGGCGGATTGCCGATCGCACCCAGCCGCTTGGCCTTGGCGCAGGCCTCGACACTGCTCGGCACGGCGCCGGCGATCGGCGCGGGCGGCTTGCCGTTGACCTCGACGAAATAGTTGTGCGGCTCGCCATTCTTCACCGTGGCCTTCAGGGCGATCCTGCCGAAACGCGATTTGTAGAGGCCGGCGTCCTGCTCGCCATCGGCAGAGCCCGAGGGTATCGGGCGGAAGGTCAAGGCGGCACAAGCCGGCGCCTCCTTGTTCGCTGCCGTCGAGGCGACCGGCACGGCGGCGACGAGCGCTGCGACCATGGCTGCGGCACCGAATATTCTTGCTGATCGCATGCTCGCTTCTGCTCCTTGGGCCGATGGCGGCGGCGCCGCATACCCGATTATGCGGGCCGACGTCCGCGGCGGCAAGCGGCCGCCTCGCCGGCCTCAGCTCACCCGCATGGGTAGAACCATCATCTGCATGCCATGGAAATGCAGCTGGCGCTGCACCGCGACGGCGGTCTGGTTGTGCAGCAGCCGGGTGAACCAGGTGTCGCGCTGGAAGATCAGCTTGCTCGAGAAGAACACGCAGTTCGGGAAGTCGGCACGCACCCGCTCGGCCAGCCGGGTCAGCTCGCCGATCACGTCGATGCCGTAGCTCGTGTAGCTCGTCGCCGGCACGCCCTCGCCAATGCTGTAGGCGACGAAATAGGCGAGGCTGCGCTCGACCTGGGCGCGCAGCACCTTGACCGCCTCGGCCCCGTCATAGCTGTGCGCGTCGATCTCGCCGACCCGCATGAAGACGTGGTTGGCGAAGTGGTTGGGGAATAGCCGGCGCACCCAAAGCATCGTGTGGATGCCGGTGCCGATGCTGTCGCCGACGAGGAAGACCGCGGTCGGCTTGTCATGGTCGAGCGGCAGCGGCGCTGGCGGCGCGGCCGGCAGCTTCGTCGTCTGGAGGAAGAGCTCGTCGGCCTTGGCGAGCTGGCGGCGCGTGTCGTCGTAATGGCGGCGGATGGCGAGGCAGATGGCGATGATGCTGCCGGTGATGAGCATGGTCACCCAGCC
>DASVOY010000160.1:0-5874 GCA_036383115.1 Allostellaceae bacterium | reverse complement strand
CGTGGTCGGCCCGCAATATCCGAGGGGCCTGGGCTGGCCGCGCAACGTGCGGCGCATCCAGCACCTGCCGCCGGATCGGCACTGCGGCTTCTATACAAGCCAGCGCTTCACCCTCAACATCACGCGTGCCGCCATGGTGCGCGCGGGCTGGTCGCCCAGCGTGCGGCTGTTCGAGGCAGCCGCCTGCGCCACGCCGATCATTAGCGACCATTGGACCGGGATCGAAAGCTTCTTCACGCCGGGCCGCGAGATCCTCATTGCGCGCCGGAGCGCCCAGACCCTCGCCTATCTCCGCGACATCCCAGAAGAGGAGCGCCGCCAGATCGGGAGCCTCGCCCGCGAGCGCGTGCTCGGCAGCCACACCGCGGCGCATCGCGCCGCCGAGCTCGAGGCTTACGCGCTCGAAGCGCTGGCGCGACCGGCGCGAGCCACGGCGGCTCATGGGGCCAGCGCGTCAGCCGCTGTCGTGGCGACGACGTAAACGCCAAAGAATTACGCGCTCTCATTGAGCAGCGCCAGCGGCCACAAAACCGGTGGGCAACAAAACAGGTGATCGCGCCAAACAAATGCGGCGCACCGCGATCCGATTAGCGAATCCTTAAGCACGAAATTCTATCTCCGTCGGGAAATCACAAACCGAGTCTCGCCGGCACCGGCGAGGCCGGGCAGGCGAGCAACTTTCCCGAAGGCGGTACGCCCATGGTGCAGGCCGGCATCCTCAGAGCCTTTCGCGTCTATCTTCGAGCCTTCCGCGAGGTGCGGCCGTTCTGGCCGTCGCTGGCGCTGATCCTAGGGTTGGGTCTCGCCTGGATTCCGATCTCGCTGCTGGCGCCGCTGCCGCTCAAAATGCTGATCGACAACGTGCTGGGCCACCAGCCGCTCGCCGGCATCGCGGCGCGGCTGGCGCCGGATGCGCTGGCGGCGGATCATGCCGGACTGCTGGCGCTGGCGATCGGCCTGTCGGTCGGCCTCGCCCTCATCGCCATCGTGCACAGGCTCGGCGATTGGCTGCTGCGCGAGATGATCGCCGACCGGATGGTGCACGGGTTCCGCGGCGGGCTCTTGCTCCATGGGCTGCGCCTGCCGGTGCTGCATCACACCGCGCATGGCACACTCGATCTCGGCTATCGCATCAACCAGGACGCGCCGGCGCTGCAATGGACGGCGATCTACGGCGTCATGCCCGTCATCATCTCGCTGACCACGATCGCCTGCACGCTCTATGTCACGGCGGCGATCAGCGCCAAGCTCGCGCTCATCGCGCTGGTCACCTCGCTGCCGATGATCGGCCTCGTGCATTTCTATCAGCATCGGCTCAAGGCCAAGTGGCACGCCGCCAAGGAGCAGGACAGCGCCGCGCAATCGATCGTGCATGAGGTGCTGGGCGCGTTGCGCGTCGTCACTCTCTTCGGCCAGGAGAGGCGCGAGACCGAGCGCTTCCTCGCCCGTTCGCGCCTAAGCATCGCCGCGCGGCTGCACGCCATGCGCACCGAAGGGCTGCTCGGCGCTCTGCTGTCGCTATCGACGGCTCTGGGCACCGCCGCCATCCTCTATCTCGGCGTCCGCGACGTCGAGACGCATGCGATGTCCGTCGGCGACCTGCTCGTGGTCATCACCTATATCGGCCAGCTCTATGGCCCGCTCCAGGCCATCGGCACGCATGTCACGGGGCAGCAGCATGCGGTGGCCAGCATTGAGCGCGCCTTCGCCGTCCTCGACCAGCCGCTGGCGATCGCCGACCGGCCCGACGCGCCGCCGCGCCAGCGCGCCCGCGGCGAGATCGCTTTCCGCCAAGTCTCCTTCAGCTATGACGACCGCAACCCGGTGCTGCGCAACGCCACCTTCACCATTCCCGCCGGTGCGTCCGTCGGCATCGTCGGCCGCACCGGCGCGGGCAAGACGACGCTCGTCAACCTGCTGGTCCGCCTGTTCGATCCCGAGCGCGGGCACATCCTGCTCGACGGCGCCGATCTGCGCGACTGGCGCTTGGCCGATCTGCGCCGCCAATTCGCCGTCGTGCCGCAGGACCCGACCTTGTTCTCGACCACCATCGCCGAGAACATCGGCTATGCCCGGCCCGAGGCGACGCCGGCCGAGATCGTGGCGGCGGCGAAGCAGGCCAATGCCCATGACTTCATCATGGCGCTGCCACAAGGATATGACACGCCGGTGGGCGAGCGGGGATTGCGCCTCTCCGGCGGCGAGCGGCAGCGCATCGCGCTGGCGCGCGCCTTCCTTGCCGACGCGCCGCTCATCATCCTCGACGAGCCCACCAGCGCCATCGATCAGCACACCGAAGCGGCAATCATCGAGAGCATAGAGCGGCTCAGGCGCGGCCGCACCACCCTCGTGATCGCCCACCGTCTCGCCACGTTGCGCCACGTCGACATCCGGCTGCGCGTCGAGGACGGCATCGTTGCGGTCGAGCAGGACCTCCTCGCCGCGGAGCTGCGCAAGGTGTCGTGACCGGGCCGGCGTTCCGAAGGGCTGTTGCGGGCGCGCGATCATTGTAGACTGCGCGGCACCGGACGACGCTCGAGAGACCATGCCCGAAACCACCAGCACCACGCAGCTCCCCCTCGCCGATATCCGGGTTCTCGAATTCACCCAGAACATCATGGGGCCGAGCGCCGGGCTGATCCTCGCCGATCTCGGCGCCGACGTGATCAAGGTCGAGCCGGCGCCAGCGGGCGACAGCACGCGGCAGCTCTCCGGCTTCGCCGCGGGGTTCTTCGGCTACTTCAACCGCAACAAGCGCAGCCTCGCCGTCGACCTCAAGCAGCCGGCAGGGCTGGCTCTGGTGCTGCGGCTCGTCGCCGAGACGGACGTGGTCATCGAGAACTACGCGCCCGGCACGATGGACCGGCTGGGCTGCGGCTATGCGGCGCTATCGGCGCTCAATCCGCGCCTCGTCTATTGTGCGCTCAAGGGCTTCCTCTCCGGTCCCTACGAGAACCGGCCCGCGCTCGACGAGGTCGTGCAATTCATGGGCGGGCTCGCCTACATGACGGGACCGGCGGGCCAGCCGCTGCGCGCCGGCACGTCGGTCGTCGACATCATGGGCGGCACCTTCGGCGTGGTCAGCATCCTGGCGGCGCTGCGCGAGCGCGACCGCACCGGCAAGGGACAGCTGGTCAAGAGCGCGCTCTTCGAATCCACCGTGTTCATGATGGGCCAGCACATGGCCGGCGAGGCGGTCACCGGCGAGGCCATGCCGCCCATGCCGGTGCGGCGCGGCGGCTGGGGCATCTATCAATGCTTCGGCACCGTCGACGACAGCCAGGTCTTCGTCGGCGTCACCAGCAACAACCATTGGGCGCGGTTCTGCGAAGCGTTCGAGCGCCCCGAGCTGCTCGCCGACCGCCGCCTCGCCAGCAACGAGGACCGGGTGAAGGCGCGGCCCTGGCTCATCCCGATTGTCGCTGAATGCCTAGGCCGCCACACCAAGGCCGAGATCATCGAACGCTGCGAGAAGGCGAGCATTCCCTATGCGCCGGTGGCCAAGGTCGAGGACCTCTTCACCGATCCCCATCTCGACGCCGGCGGCGGGCTGGTCGAGGTCACGCTGCCCGGCGGCACCCATACCAGGCTGCCGCGGCTCCCGGTCGAGATCGGCGACTGCAAGCCGGGCCTGCGCCGCGAGGCCCCGCGCGTCGGCGAGCACACGCGCGAGATCCTGCACGCCGCCGGCTTCAGCGAGGCGGAGATCGCCGCGCTGGAGCGGCAGAAGGTGATCGCGAGCGGCGGCGTATAGCCAGCCGGCTACACTGCCGGCGCGCCCGCCTGCACCTCAATGCTTCCGGAACTTGCGCAAGCTGCCGCCGTGCATCACCGAGCCGGGCAATGGGTGGCCGACGATGTCCTCGGCGAGCTGGGCGGCGGCGACCAGCTTCTCCACGTCGATGCCGGTGGCGATCCCCATCTCCTCGCACATGAAGGCGAGGTCCTCGGTGCAGACATTGCCCGCCGCGCCCTTGTGCCCGGCGAAGGGACAGCCGCCGAGGCCGGCGACCGAGGAATCGAAGCTGGCGACGCCCATCTCCAGCCCGGCATAGGCGTTGGCGATGCCGAGGCCCCGCGTGTCGTGAAGATGGAGCGCGACGCGCAGCGCAGGCCAGCGCTCGCGCACCGCGCCGACGGTGCGCTTGATCTTCTCCGGCGTCGCCCAGGCCATGGTGTCGGCGAGCGACAGCGTCTTGACCGGAATCCCGTGCTCCGCCGCGATCTCGAATCCCTGCGCCGCGACATCGATCACGGTCGAGACCGGGATATCGCCGGCGAAGTTGCAGCCGAACGCCGCCATGATCGAGATGCCCTCGACCGGAATGCCGTTCGCCTTATAGATCGCGAGCTGCGCATGCTGGACGCGCACGTTCTCCGCGAGGTCGCGGTTCTGGTTGCGCTGCATGAAGGGATCGGAGGCGCAGAGCGAGATCATCCCCTTGAGCGAGAGCCGCCCCTTGAGGGCGAGCGCGCGCTCGAGCCCCTTCTCATTGAGCCAAAGCCCGGTGTAGCGGATGCCGTCGCGCGGACGATATCCGCCCACCACCGCCTCCGCATCGGCCCAGCCGGGCACGCGCTTCGGATTGACGAAGGAGGCGATCTGGATCGTCGTCAGCCCGGTCTCGGACAGCGCGTCGATGAGCGCGATCTTGCGCTCTGTCGTGATCGGGCCGGGCTCGATCTGGAACCCCTCGCGCGGCCCCTCCTCGTGGATCTCGACGCGCTTCGGCAAATCGCCCATGACGCTCCTCCGACCGTTTCTCGCCTTATTATATAGTCATACCGCCCCCCGCCATGGGCGGCAAACGGGGATGCCAGTGCCTTATCCGCCCTAGGATACAAGGAGATGAGCGCGCCGGGCGTCGATCGCGAGCGAGTAGCTCGGCCGGCATCGCGCCACTCTCGTCCACCGGGCGCCGCCAGCCTGTTGCACCGCAACATGTTGAGGAGGGACACGGGCCGATCGGGGCGCCGCGAGGACATCATGTGACCAGGAGTATCGGCAGTGGCGGACAAGGCAAAAAAGGGCGCGTGGCCGGCGCGGCGTGAAACGGTAGACTTGCCGGACCGAGGTGATGGTGGGGCCATGGACGACCGGCCCGGCGAGATGAGAGCGCCTTCGACCCGCCCGCGGCGGCCCCAGCCGCTGCCGCTGCGCCGGCCGCTGTGGCAGCGCGTGCTCCTGCTGGTGCTGGGATTGGCGGTGCTCGCCGCGCTCGCCTGGGTGATCTTCCGGCCGCACACGCAGCCGGGTCGCGGCCCCCGCGCCAATACGCCCATGCCGGTGGTCGCCGCCACGGTGCAGCAGGGCGATGTTCCGGTGAAGCTCAGCGCGCTCGGCACCGTGACGCCGCTGGCGATGGTCACGGTGAGGACCCAGATCAACGGCCAGCTCACCCAGATCGGCTTCCGCGAAGGCCAGGAGGTCAACAAGGGCGACTTCCTCGCCGAGATCGACCCACGCCCCTACCAGGCGGCGCTGGACCAGGCGCAGGGCCAGCTGCTACGCGACCAGGCGCAGCTTGCCAACGCCAGGCGCGACCTCGGGCGCTACACCAAGCTGCTCGCCGAGAACTCGATCGCGCAGCAGCAGCGCGACACGCAGGAGGCGCTGGTCCATCAGCTCGAAGGCACGGTGGCGACGGACCAGGGGCTGGTCGACAACGCCAAGCTCAACCTCGCCTATTGCCACATCGTCGCACCGGTCAGCGGCCGCGTCGGCCTGCGCCAGGTGGACGCCGGCAACTACGTGCAGATCTCCGATGCCAACGGCATCGTCGTCATCACGCAGATGAAGCCGATCTCGGCGATCTTCACCATGCCGGAGGACAATCTGCCGGCGATCATCAAACGCCTCAATGCCGGCGCCAC
>DASVOY010000159.1:0-5017 GCA_036383115.1 Allostellaceae bacterium | reverse complement strand
GGTCAAAATCCAGGAACACGGACCCGGGGACGTCCGCAAGTGCGATCGGGGCTGCGGCTGGCACGAGTGCCAGATACAGGGCAGCGAACAGCACCTTCTTGAGAGAAACGTTGATCATGGCACGATCTCCGTCGTTCGGTGAGATGGCGTGGCCCGCGCGGGCAAAGACATAGGCCCGACCGGCGAATGCTGGAAATGCAGTCTCTTCACATGTACATGTCTGGAATGAATTGGGGCGTCTTCGATCTCAATCTGCTCATCGTCTTCGACGCGGTGATGCAGGAGCGCAACGTCACGCGGGCGGGGCAAAAGGTCGGCCTGAGCCAGCCGGCGATGAGTCACGCGCTCAGCCGCCTGCGCTACATGCTGAAGGACGAGCTTTTCGTTCGCACGCCCGAGGGAATGGTGCCGACCGCGCGCGCGGAGCAGCTGGCGGCGCCGCTACGTCGCGCGCTGAGCGATATGCAGCTGGCGCTCGAGCCCGAGAGCTTCATTCCCAAGCAGGCAAACCGGCGCTTCGCCATCGCCGTGAACAATTACGGTGCCGTCGTGCTGTCGCCCCGGCTAGTGATGGCGGCGGCCGAGGCGGCACCATCGGTGCACCTCGACGTCCGCCCGAGCGGCACGCTCGACATCGTCGACTTGCTCGACCGCGGCGAGCTTGACCTGGCGGTCGGCGATTTTGTCGACCCGGGCGAGCGCTTCGCCTCGGGCCCGTTGCTTGAAGATCCTTTCGTCCTTGCCATGCGGCGCGGCCATCCCGCCGTCCGTCGCAAGCTGACGGCGGAGGCGTTCGCCGGTCTGGCGCATCTCGAAATTTCCTCGAGCGGCGAAGACACCAGCTTCATCGACCGATGGCTCGCCGGGCGCGGTCTGAAGCGAAGTATCGTGCATCGGGCTCCGTACCTGTCGGCCGCCCGCATCCTGTCGCAATCGGATATGGTTGCAACGCTCAGCCGGCGCATCGCGGAGGCGTTCACCCGAACCGATCCGCTGCAGGTCCGCGAACTCCCGTGTCCCTCGCCGCACGTCTCGATCGGAATGCTATGGCATCGGCGATTGGAGAATCAGCCGGCCCACCGCTGGCTCCGCGGGCTCATCGAGGCTACCTGCAAGCGGCTTTGAGACGATGCTGCGATTTGTTCGAGGTTGCGCCGAGTCCGCGCCGGAGAGCGCTGACGTCCGGACACGGAACGAAGGCGTACGACGACGAATGCGACGGCGCAGGCGGCTCGGCCGCCGTCAAATGTAGGGCATGCCCTGCGTGTTGACGTAAAGCGCATAGAGCGACTGGCTCGCCGCCATGAAGAGCCGGTTCCGCTTGACGCCGCCGAAGCAGAGATTGGCGCAGCGCTCGGGCAGCGCGATGCGGCCGATCGCCTTGCCGGAAGGCGCATAGACCATGACGCCGTTCCTGCCTTCTCCGGTGCCCCAGCCGCACCACAGATTGCCGTCGACGTCGCAGCGGAAGCCGTCAGGGTTCGTGCCCGAACCGCCATCGACGAAGACGCGTCCGGTTGCGAGCCTGGTGCCGTCGGCCACCACGTCGTAGACGCGAATGAGCGGATTAGGCGTTGCCCGCGAATCGACGATATAGACCTTGGACTCGTCGGGCGTGAAGCAGATGCCGTTGGGCGCGTTCATGTCGTCGGCGACGAGCGTGGCCGCGCCGGTCCTGCCGTCGAGGCGGTAGACGTTGGGATGGAGCTCGAGCGGCGCCTGGTTGCCCTCGTAATTGCCGAGGATGCCGAAGGGCGGATCGGTTAACCAGATCGATCCGTCCGACTTGACGACGACGTCATTGGGCGAGTTGAGCCGCTTGCCCTCGAACTGGTCGATGAGCACGGTGAGACTCCCGTCGAACTCGGTGCGCGTGACTCGCCGTCCGCCATGCTCGCAGGTGACCAGCCGGCCCTGCCGATCGCGGGTGTTGCCGTTGGCGTAGCTCGAGGGCTTGCGGAAGATGCTGACGGCGCCGGTCTCCTCCTCCCATTTCATGATCCGGTCGTTGGGGATGTCGCTCCACAGGAGATAGCGGCCGTCGCCGAACCAGGCCGGTCCCTCGCTCCAGCGGAAGCCGGTCGCGAGGCGCTCGACGGCGGCGTTGAAGATGCGGTACTTGGCGAAGCTCGGGTCGAGAATCTCGATGGAAGGATCGGGATAGCTCTCGGCCGGCTCCCACCGCCCTTCGCCGCGGCGCGCCGTGCCGGCAAGGGCGGCGGCGGTCGCGTCGGAGCGTGCCGCGTGTCTCGGCTCGTTCATGGCACTTGCCCTCCTGCTCCTGTCGGCGATCCGCTACGGGATCGCGCTGCGGCAGACCGTAGCAGGCTGCAGCGACGCGGGCGAGGACGGAGGGTTATCGCCTCTTGCGCAAGCGCCGCGCATTGGCTGTGGCGCGGCCGTGCCACGGCGCCAGCGCGGCGGCGAGATCATGCGTGCTGCCGCTCATCAGCACGATGGCGGAATGCTGCGCCGCCTGCGTCTTCTCCAGCAGCATGCGCTGATATTCGGCCGGCGAGCAGGTCCCGCCCACCATCATGCGGGTGCGGTGCGCGATCGTCTCCCACGAGGCGAGCGTCAATTCGGCCATCATGAGGGGAAGGGGCGGGGGAAGCGCGCTTAGGCGTTTGCGTTTTTTCATCGTTCCTGACATGGCCAACGCCGGCGCTTCGCACAAGTGGCGATCACGGGAACGCCTGTGTCGTTACGTCGCGGCTTCTCCGCCTCGCATCACCGGCCTCCGGCTCGGCGCTGCCGGTTTGGCCCGGCACAAGTTGACAAGGCGCATCCGATGTTGAACGTGATACGGGACGTCGATCAACTCCATCTCGTTCGCGAGCGCACCGGGGCCGGCTATCATGAAAGTCGTGGCGCTTGCCGGTCTCTTCGTCGGGCTCCTGCTGACCGCGCTGCTTGTTCTCCATTTCGGCGCGCCCGCCATCGGCGACGCCTTGCGCAGCGCCGGGTTGGCGGGGCTGGCGATCATCGCCGCGGCGCATCTCGTCGCCATCGCGGTCATGGGCTTGGCCTGGTGGCTGCTGGCGGGCCGGCCGGCGAGGCTTTGGGTCTTCCTCTGGGGCCGGCTGATGCGCGATGCGGGATCGGACGTGCTGCCGCTGTCGCAGGTCGGCGGCTATGTCCTCGGTGCGCGCGCCGTCATCCTCCACGGTGTCGGCGGCGCCGTCGCCGCGGCGTCGACGGTGGTGGATGTCACCCTCGAAATGTGCGGCCAGATCGCTTACACGGCTCTCGGCCTCGGCCTGCTGCTGTGGCTCCGGCCAAGCACGACGCTCGCCGCGCCGATCCTGATCGGCCTCGCTTTCGCGGTGGTCGCCATGATCGGCTTCGTCGGCGTCCAGAGGCGGGGGGCAAGGCTGTTCGACCGCGTGGCGATGGGGCTGGCGCGCGACTGGCTGACGTCGATCGCCACCAGGGCCGAGGCGGTGCAAGCGGAGATCCATGCCATTCACCGGCGCACGCGCCGCCTCTGGTCCTGCGTTCTTCTGCATCTTCTCGCCTGGCTGTTGAGCGGCGGCGAGGCCTGGCTGGCGCTGCGTCTCATGGGCGTCACTCTCGATATCGGCTCCGTCCTGGCGATCGAGAGCCTGCTTTACGCCATCCGCAGCGTCGGCTTCATCGTGCCGAATGCGCTTGGCGTGCAGGAGGGTGCTTATGTCATGCTCGGCGCGAGTTTCGGCCTCGCGCCCGAATTCGCGCTGGGCCTGTCGCTGCTGAAGCGCGGGCGCGATATCCTGCTCGGCGTGCCCGCGCTGCTCGTCTGGCAGATCTTCGAGAGCCGGCGGTTCTGGGGTGGCCGGGCGTAGCGGCCGCCCGGTGCTGGCGCTTGACGGCCTCGCGCCGGGACGATACGTCCAATCGCCCCTGCCTGCTCCCCAACAAGAGGTCTGCCGTGACGATAGCCGCCGAACGCACCGCCGAGATGCCTGGCCTCGTCCGTCACGATTGGACACGCGAGGAGGTGCGCACGCTCTTCGGGCTGCCTTTGACGGAGCTGATCTTCCGCGCCCAGACGGTCCATCGGCTGTATTTCGATCCGCGCGAGGTCCAGATCTCGACCCTGCTGTCGATCAAGACCGGCGGCTGTCCGGAGGATTGCGCCTATTGTCCGCAAAGCGCCCGCTACGATACCGGCGTCGAGGCGGCGAAGCTGATGAGCGTCGACGCGGCGCTGGCGGATGCGCGGGCGGCCAAGGCGGCGGGGGCGACGCGGTTCTGCATGGGCGCCGCGTGGCGCTCGCCCAAGGACCACGATCTCGACGCGGTCTGCGCCATGGTCGAAGGCGTGAAGGCCATCGGCATCGAGACCTGCGTCACGCTCGGCATGCTGACCGGGGCGCAGGCGCGCCGGCTCAAATCGGCGGGGCTCGACTACTACAACCACAACCTCGACACCTCGCCCGAGTTCTATGGCGAGATCATCACCACGCGCACCTATCAGGACCGGCTCGACACGCTCGCCCATGTGCGCGACGCCGGCATCCATGTCTGCTGCGGCGGCATCGTCGGCATGGGCGAGGCGCGCGAGGATCGCGTCGGCATGATCGCAACCCTGGCGACGCTGCCGGTTCATCCCGAGAGCGTGCCGATCAACATGCTGGTGCAGGTCGCGGGGACGCCGCTCGCCACCGGGCGCAAGCTCGACCCCATCGAGTTCGTGCGCACCATCGCGGTGGCGCGCATCACCATGCCGGCGGCGATGGTGCGGCTCTCGGCCGGGCGCCAGGAGATGAGCGACGAGACGCAGGCGCTGTGCTTCCTCGCCGGGGCGAATTCGATCTTCTCCGGCGCCAAGCTGCTGACCACGGCCAATCCCGAGCATGAGCGGGACATGCGCCTCCTCGATCGGCTCGGCATGGTGCCGATGCCGGGATGAGGGCATGAGGACCAAACAGAGGTAGCCCATGAACAGCCCGTGGCAGTTCCAGATCAGAGTCGACCTGTCCGACGCGTTTGCCGAGACGGCCCGTCGCGATCCCCACGATGCCGCCATCAAGCG
>DASVOY010000158.1:0-3906 GCA_036383115.1 Allostellaceae bacterium | reverse complement strand
CAAGTGCTTCAGAGCAACAACTACTCGTTCCATGCCGGCGTCGATGGCGAGTACGTCATCATCCCGCGGAACGATGGCAGCTCGTCGACGTCGGTCGCCAAAGCTGTCAGCTTCAGCGAGCGGCCGGAGCTGCGCGTCGATCCGACCGCCTTCCTCAACACCGGCACGATCCCGGCAAAGGACGCCTATGTGGGCGGCGGCGAACTGGCGGGCGGGATCGGCAGCTTCTTCGCGCAGGGCGAATATTACCGCTATTACGTCGACCAGAAGGGGCTTTCGGCGACCGCGCCGACGCCGCAGCTCGAGTTCGAGGGCTACTATGCCCAGGCGAGCTACATCGTGACCGGCGAGTCGCGAAAATACATCCCCACCACCGGCGCCTATAGCGGCGTCCGCCCGGACCGTCCGGTCGGATCGGGCGGCTGGGGCGCCGGGGAGGTAGCGGCGCGCTATAGTTACCTGAACCTCAACAGCCACGCCACGCCGGGCGTGTCACCGCTCGTCACCGGCGGCGTGTTCGGCGGGAACCAAACCACCTACGTTTTCGGCGTCAACTGGTATCCGATCACCAACATCCGCTTCATGCTCGACTACATCTACGCCGACGTGCACAAGATCCCGATCGCTACGGCCGGCGGCACGACGCAGCCGGGCGCCAAGATCCAGGCGATCGCGATGCGCACCCAGGTCGCGTTCTGACGCGGCTCTGAGCGGATTCCTGCCGGGCGAAACTATTTCGCCCGGCGGCGCCGCCGGAGGGTAGGGTCAACGCCCGACCCTGGCTTTCGACACCTGCGGCTCGGGCGCCGTCACGTACGGCAGAGCCGATGCTGCCGTGTCATAAGGGTTGGACGGCAGCATCGAAACTTGCGACGGGTCGAAATTGTCGAATGCCGTGTAGCTCCAATCGGCGGTCGCGCCGCTGCAGCCGGCCAGGCAGCCGATGACGGCGAGCGCGCAGAGCGCGATGGTGGAATGGCGCATGGCAGCGCTCCTCGGGTATGAAGGAACTGCCGGCGCGATGGAAATACCCCGGTCGGCTCCTGTTGCGGTGCTGATGAGACCCGACGCGATCGGGCTTTCTTCCGCGACCGACGCTTCATCGCGGGATCGTGAAAGGAAGCGGCCGCCGGGCCGTGTGGCGGCCGTCACAGCTCTGCCGGCGATGATCGCCGCCGGCGCAGCCGCTCAGAGCTCGACGATCTTGCCGTCCTCGGCGGTCTCGCAGCCGATCTCGTTGAGCCGCGCCAGCATGTCCGGGTTGAAGTGCGTGAGGATGACGCGCTTGGCGCCGATCTCCTGGAGATGCGGGCGGAGCGTCTGCCAATCGAGGTGGTGCCTGACCTGCCGGTCGTAGGACGAGCACTCGCTGATGAAGAGGTCGGCGCCGCGCCCGGCGGGAATGAGCGTCTCGGTCCATTCGGTGTCGCCGCTATAGGCGATCACCTTGCCGTCCCATTCAATGCGCGGCGCGAAGGGCGGCGCGCCGGCGGAATGGCGAGCCTCGAACGGGGTGACGGCCACGCCGTTGACGACCTGCCGCTCGCCGGGCGTGAGCTCGCGGATGTCGAGCGCGAATTTCCGCGCCGCCGTGCTCGATCCCGGGAACAGCGCCTCCATGGTCGCGCGCAGGCGCTCGGCGAGGCCGGGCGGCCCGGCGATGGTGAGCGGCGCGCTCCGCCGGCTGATGAGCTGCGCGTCGAGGATCATGAAGGGCAGGCCGCCGAAATGATCGCCATGCAGATGCGAGAGGAACACGGTGGCAATGCGGTTCGGGTCGACGCCGAATTTGCGCATGGCGACCATCGAAGAGGCGCCGCAATCGATGAGAAACGCGGTCTCGCCGGCGCTGACATGGAAGCAGGTGTTGAAGCGCCCGCCGCTGCCGAAGGCGTCGCCGCAGCCCAGGAACTGGAGGCGCATGCGAGCCTTTCTCCAATGCGAGGCGAGGGGGGTACGCTACCTACGCCCCGGCCCCGTCGCGCCGCCGCAGCCAGGCGATGCGCTCGGCCATGAGCGCGATGTCGTGGTCGAGCCAGTCGCCGAACAAGCCGGGCGCGGTGTGGCGGCGCAGCTCCGCGAGACGAGCCTGCTCGCTCTCGAGCGATTCCGCCATGAGTGCGAGCTGCGCGTGCTGCTCCTCGGCGGGCAGATGGTGCAGGAAGCGCAGCTTCAGCAGCAGGGCGAGCCGGTTGAGGTCGCTGGCGGGCGCGCGCAGCTGCGCCCGCAGCAAGCCTTGCAGCGCCGTGGCGCCGCGCTCGCTCAGGCGCAGCACGGCGTTGTCCGCCATGCCCTCGCCGTCGACCGCCTCGATGAGGCCCTCATAGCGCAACAGCTCGAGCGAGGTGCCCATGAGATCGAGCGAGGGCCCGACGACATGGCTGGTGAAATGACGGACCTCCATGGCGAGATCGCCATAGCGCCGCGGCGCCTCGGCCAGGAGGCCCAGTGCCGCGAGCCGCACCGCCTCGGCCGGGATCAGCGAATTGTCGCGGAACATCGGCGCCCTCCCTACGCGACGCGGCGGATCGGCAGGCGCGCCCACACGTCGGTGAGCGCCTCGATCAGCCGGTCGATATCGGCATCGCTGTGCTGCGGCGTCGGCGTCAGGCGCAGCCGCTCGGTGCCGCGCGGCACCGTCGGGTAGTTGATCGGCTGCACGTAGATGCGATGGCGCGCGAGCAGATCGTCGCTGGCCTCCTTGCACAGCCGCGCATCGCCGACGAGCACCGGCACGACATGGCTGGGCGAGGGCATCACCGGCAGCTTCGCCTCGAGCAGCCGGCGCTTCAAGCGCGCCGCGCGCTCCTGGTGCCGGTCGCGGATCTCGGGATGATCCTTCAGATGGCGCAGGCTGGCGAGCGCGCCGGCGGCGATGGCCGGCGGCAGCGACGTCGTGAAGATGAAGCCGGGCGCGAAGCTCCTGAGGAAATCGATGAGCGCCGCCGAGCCCGCGACATAGCCGCCGACGAGGCCGAATGCCTTGGCGAGCGTGCCCTGGATGACGGTGAGCCGGTCCATCACCCCATCGCGCTCGGCGATGCCACCGCCCTGCGCGCCGTAGAGTCCCACCGCGTGCACCTCGTCGAGATAGGTCATCGCGCCATAACGCTCGGCGACGTCGCACAGCGCCGCGAGCGGTGCGATGTCACCATCCATGGAGTAGACGGATTCAAAGGCGACGAGCTTCGGCCGGCTTGCCGGCGCCGCGGCGAGAAGGCGCTCGAGATCGGCCGGGTCGTTATGGGCGAAGACGTGCTTCTCGGCGCCGCTGTGGCGGATGCCCTGGATCATCGAGGCGTGGTTGAGCGCATCGGAGAAGACGGTGCAGCCAGGCACCTGGCTCGCCAGCGTCGCCAGCGCCGCCTCGTTGGCGACATAGCCCGAGGTGAAGAGGAGCGCCGCCTCCTTGCCGTGCAGCCCGGCCAATTCCCGCTCGAGCAGCACATGGTAATGCGTGGTGCCGGAGATGTTGCGTGTGCCGCCGGCGCCGGCGCCGCTCTTGTCGAGCGCCTCGTGCATCGCCGCCAGCACGACCGGGTGCTGCCCCATGCCGAGATAATCGTTGGAGCACCACACGGTGATCTCTTTGCCGAGGCGGTGGTGGAAGGCCTGCGGAAAGGCGCCTGCGCGACGCTCGACATCGGCGAAGACGCGGTAACGGCCCTCGGCGCGAAGCGCGTCGAGGCGGGTTTTAAAGAAATTCTCGTGATCCATCGCTCGCTTCGGCATCTGGTGGAATTGGAACGATTATACACCGACCGAGGGGGCCCGTGTCAGCCCCGCAATAAAGGCGCCCCTGACCCCGTCCGCTCGCGGTGCCGAGCGCGCTCCGGCCGGCCCCGTTCAGCGTTGGAGATCTTGGGAAAGCTTGAATGCGCGCTGACGCTCGCCGAGGCGCAGGCG
>DASVOY010000157.1:0-1601 GCA_036383115.1 Allostellaceae bacterium | reverse complement strand
CTCGCCATCGCGCTGGTGCGTGCCCACACCAAGCGGCTGCCCGGCCGTACCGTCGCGGCCGAGGGCAAGCTGCGGCAGCGGGTGACCGCCGCCCTCCCCTTCGCGCTCACCCAGGCGCAGCGGCAGGCCTCCGCCGAGATCGCCGGCGACATGGCCTCGCCCACGCGCATGCTGCGCCTGCTGCAGGGCGATGTCGGTAGCGGCAAGACGGTGGTCGCGCTCATCGCCATGCTGGATGCGGTCGAGGCCGGCTGCCAGGCGGCGCTGATGGCGCCGACGGAGATTCTGGCGCGCCAGCATTTCGCCACGCTGAGCAAGCTCGCGGCGCCGGCGGGCGTTGAGATCGCCCTGCTCACCGGGCGCGAGAAGGGCCGCGCGCGCGAGGCGTTGCTGGCGCGGCTCACCGCTGGCGAGATCGACATCATCGTCGGCACCCACGCCCTCTTCCAGGAGGACGTGGCGTTCAAGGACCTGGCGCTCGCCGTGATCGACGAGCAGCACCGCTTCGGCGTCGAGCAGCGCATCGCGCTCTCCGGCAAGGGGCGCGGCGTCGATATTCTCGTCATGACGGCGACGCCGATCCCGCGCACCCTGCTGCTGACGTCTTATGGCGACCTCGACAGCTCGCGCCTGACCGAGAAGCCCGCCGGGCGGCAGGCGGTGACGACGCGCACCCTGCCCCTCGCGCGCCTGGAGGAAGTGATCGAAGCGGTGCGGCGGGCGCTGTCGCAGGGCGCGAAGGTTTATTGGGTCTGCCCCCTCGTCGAGGAATCCGAGGCGGTCGACCTCGCCGCCGTCGACGAGCGCCACGCGCAGCTCAAGGCGAGCTTCGGCGAGCGCGTCGGTCTCGTCCACGGCCGCATGAAGGGCGCCGAGAAGGATCGGGTCATGGAATCCTTCGCGCATGGCGGCGTCGACGTGCTGGTGGCGACGACGGTGATCGAGGTCGGCGTCGACGTGCCCGACGCGACGGTGATGGTGATCGAGCATGCCGAGCGCTTCGGCCTCGCCCAGCTCCATCAGCTGCGCGGGCGCATCGGCCGCGGCGACAAGCCGTCGGCATGCTTGCTGCTCTATGCGACGCCGCTCGGCGAGACGGCCAAGGCGCGGCTCACCATCCTGCGCGAGACCGAGGACGGCTTCCGCATCGCCGAGGAGGATTTGCGGCTGCGCGGTGCCGGCGAAGTGCTCGGCACGCGCCAAAGCGGCATGCCCGAGTTGCACCTCGCCGACCTCGCCGCCCATGCCGATCTGCTGGCGGTCGCACGCGACGACGCACGCCTGGCGCTGACGCGCGATCCCGAGCTCGCGAGCCCGCGCGGCGAGGCGCTGCGCACGCTGCTCTATCTTTTCCAGCGTGATGTGGCCGTGCGCTACGTGCGATCGGGGTGACGCCTCAGCCGCCCTTTCCCGGCAGCGTCGGCACCGACTTGAGATAGACGCCGATCGCCCTGCGGTCGGCGTCGGTGAGCTTGGCCGTGCCCTCGACGATCTCTGACATCGGCGCGGCGACGACGTCGCCGTCGGCGGTGATGCCGGTCTTGAGCAGCGTGGCGATCTCGTCGACGCTCCACTTGCCGATACCGTCGTTGGGGTTAGGC
>DASVOY010000156.1:0-7782 GCA_036383115.1 Allostellaceae bacterium | reverse complement strand
GTTGATCACCACCGTGCCGGCGGTGCCGTCCACCACCACGGTGTCGCCGGGATCGAGATGGCCGAGCAACCCGGCGACGCCGAGCACCGCCGGCAGCCCGAGCGCCCGCGCCATGATCGCGGTGTGGCTTTCGGGACCGCCGAGCACGGCGGCGAAGCCGGCAATGCGCTGCGGATCCATCAGCGCCGTATCCGCCGGCGTCAGCTCCTCGGCAAGGATCACGGTGCCCTCGGGCACGTGCTGCAAGGCGGCGTAGGGCGTCTTGGTGAGATTGCGGATGAGCCGCGCGCCGACGACGCGGATGTCCTCGACGCGCGCGGCGAGATAGGCATCGCCCATCTCGGCGAAGCTCTCGCTGATCTGCGCGATCTCCACCTGCACGGCGCGCTCGGCGTTGATGCCGTCCTCGCTGATGCGGCGCTCGACGCCGCGCACGAGCCGCGAATTCGTCAGCATGGCGATATGCGCATCGAGCAGGTAGCCTACTTCCTCCGCCGCGGAGTCCGGCAACGTCGCGGACTTGCCTTTGAGCTTGCGCAGCTGCTTCAGCGCCAGCGCCACCGCCGCGGCGAAGCGCTCGCGCTCCGCCTCGATGTCGGCCACGGCGACGCGGTACTCAGGAACGGCGACCTCGCCGTCGTCGCTGATGAAGGCGGGGCCTAGGGCGATTCCGGGCGAGACGCCGAGCCCGTGCAGCACGCGCTCGCCCTTGCTGGGCTTGTCGCCGGCGAAGGGCGGATCATCCGGTTTCATCGAAGCCGCCGCTGATCAGATCGGCCAGCGCGGTAATGGCGCGCTCGGCCTCGCGGCCGGTGGCGCGCAGCTCGATGGCGGTGCCGGGGCCGGCGGCGAGCATCATCAGGCCCATGATCGAGCGGCCCGAGACGGCGGCGCCGTTCTTGGCGACCATGACCTCGGCGTCGAACTGCCAGGCGAGCTTGACGAAGCGCGCCGCCGCGCGGGCGTGCAGTCCGCGTTTGTTGCAGATGGTGACGGTGCGCCGGAGCGGTTCGGCGCCGGCGTCGCTCGCCTTCTCGCCGTCGACGCTCATCCGCGGACGTCGGCGAGGAGCTGCGAGGCGACGTTGATGTATTTGCGCCCGGCCTCCTGCGCGCCGCGCACGGCGTTCGCCAGCGTCTCGCTCTGGCGCAGGCTCGCGAGCTTGATGAGCATCGGCAGGTTGATGCCGGCGATGACCTCGATCTTCGCCTTGTCCATGACCGAAATGGCGAGGTTCGAGGGCGTGCCGCCGAACATGTCCGTGAGCAGCACGACGCCCGCACCGGCATCGACCTCGGTGACGCAGCGCAGGATGTCCTGCCGCCGCTTCTCCATGTCGTCTTCCGGGCCAATGCACACCGCGGCGATGTTGCGCTGCGGACCCACGACATGCTCCAGCGCCGCGACGAACTCGGCGGCCAGCCGGCCATGGGTGACAAGAACCATTCCAATCATGCGATATCCTTCACGGGGCTTTACGCCTTGGCGTTTGTGCCGGTCGAGACCATCGCGGCCGATTGGTCGAGGTCGCGATGACTAACACCGACAGGCCGTCCTTGTCCGCTGAGCCACGCCGCCAGGCGCTCGGCGATGTAGACGGAGCGATGGCGGCCGCCAGTGCAACCGATGGCGATGGTGAAATAGCTCTTGCCCTCTTGCTCGTAGCGCGGCAGCAGCGGTGCCAGCCACAGGCAGAGGCGCCGGAAGAAGGGCGCGAAGTCGCGATCGGCCTCGATGAAGGCGCCGATCGCAGCGTCGCGCCCGGTGAGCGGGCGCAGCACCGCGACATAGTGCGGGTTGCGAAGGAAGCGTACATCCAGGACGAGGTCCGCGTCGCGCGGCAAGCCATGTCGGTAGGAAAACGACGTTACGAAGATCGTGATACCGGGCGCGGCGTCGAGGGCGAAATGGCCGTGGAGCAGGCGTTTCAGATCGCCGGGGCTCAAGGCGGTGGTATCGATAACGAGATCGGCCCGGTCGCGCAAGGGCCAAACCCGCTGCCGCTCGAGCTTTATGCCGTCGATCACCGGCCGGTCGCCGGCCAGCGGGTGACGGCGCCGCGTCTCGGTATAGCGGCGCACCAGCCGGTCGTCCTCGCAATCGAGAAAGACGATCTTCAGCTCCAGATCATGCTCGGCGACGAGGCGATCGAGCGTCGCGACGAGAGCGCTCACACCGAAGTCGCGCGTGCGCACATCGACGCCGATGGCCAGCGGCGGCGGCGCTTGGGCGCTCAGCAGATTGGGCAAGAGCGAGAGTGGCAGGTTGTCGACCGCCTCGTAACCCATGTCCTCGAGCGCCTTCAAGGCAGTAGACCGCCCAGCGCCCGACATGCCCGTGACCACGAGGAGGCGACCGCGTGAGGCTCGCGTCGGCGCTGCAAGCGGCGGTGCGAGGTCGGCCGCCGGCGGGAAAGATCCGCTCACGACGTCGCCAGCAGAGAGGCGATGGGGCTGCGCCCGAGGACACGGAGCGCGAGGCGCAGCTTCGCCGGAGCCGAGGCTTCGAAGGGCGCCAGCGCGATGAGCGGAACCTGGCGCCCGAGGAATTCGCAGTAACGCGGCTCGGGCAGGCGCTCGATGTCGCCGCCGGGGACGAGATCGACGACGAGGCGTAGCGGCGCGGCGGGTATGGTGGGTACGCGCAGAATGCCGATGCCGCGCACCTCCATCCGGCCGGCGATGGTCGCGGGTGCGCTCATGCTCAGCTCCGCACCGGCGAGGCGCAGCTCCGTCTGGTCGTCGGCGACCAGCCGCGCGCCCTCGTCGATCAGGCGCAACGCGAAATCCGACTTGCCGCTGCCTGAAGGCCCCCGCAGCAGGATGCCGTCGCCGCCGAGGGCCACCGAAGTGCCATGGACGCGGATCATGCGGCGTGTTAGGTGCGCCGCTCCCGGCCCAAAGTCAATGGCCGGACGATTTAGCGCTAATTTTGAGTGAGAGCGATCAACTTATAGTTTGGACTGAGTGCCCCAGCCCCAATTTGTAGACGTCCTTTAGCCGATCGGGAGGCGCACGACGAAGCGCGCGCCGGTCACGCTGCCATCGACCTCTCAGCGATTCTCGGCGCGGATCGTGCCGCGATGGGCATCGACGATCTGCTTGGAGATGGAGAGGCCGAGGCCGGAATGGGTGCCGAATTTCTCGCCGGCAGGACGCTCGGTATAGAAGCGCTCGAAGATCGCCTCGAGCTTATTGTCGGGTATGCCCGGGCCCTCGTCCTCGATGGTGACCACCACCGCCTCCGCCTCGCGCCGGGCGGCGACATGGATGGGCGCGCCGGGCGGGCTGAAGGAGAGCGCGTTGACGATGAGGTTGCGAAACACCTGGACGAGCCGGCCCTCGGCGCCGAGCACGACCAGGTCGCCCTGCGGCGTACCGACTGGACCCGGCAGCGACAGCAGGAGCCGCGGCGCCTCGTCGCTGGCCGTCGATTGGTGCACGTCGACCAGCGTCTCGAGCATGCGCCCGATCATCACCGGCTCGAGCTCGACGCGGCTCAGCTCGGCATCGAGCCGCGAGGCGTCGGAGATGTCGGTGATGAGGCGGTCGAGGCGCTGCACGTCCTCGAGCACGACGTTGAGCAGCTTGCGTTGTTTCTGCGGATCGTCGACGCGCGCCGCCGTCTCGACCGCGCTTCGGAGCGAGGTCAGCGGGTTCTTGATCTCGTGCGCGACATCAGCAGCGAAATGCTCGATCGCGTCGATGCGGCGCCACATCGCGCTCGTCATCTCGCGCAATGCGCCGGAGAGGTCGCCGATCTCGTCGCCGCGGCGGGTGAAGTCGGGAATCAGCACTTGGCGGCCGTGGCCGCGGCGCACGCGCTCGGCGGCGGCGGCCAAGCGGCGGATCGGACGCGCGATGGTGCCGGCAAGATAGATCGACAAGAGCACCGTGACGCCGAGCGCGATGACGAACACCTTGAGGATCTCGAAGCGCACCGAGCGCACCGCCTGCTCGATCTCGCTGCTGTCGGAGGAGAGCAGCACCGCGCCCAGCACCTGCTTGTAACGCTGCACCGGCACGCCAACGCTCAGCATCAGCCCGCCGCCCTCGCGATCGCTGCGCACGGCGTCACCGATCTCGCCCCTGAGCGCCTTCTGCACTTCGGCATAGTCGGACGCGCTTTGCATCGGCGGCTCGCGGTAGGGCGGATAATGCTCCTGCCACGGCAGCCCGCCCATGACGCCGTCATAGAGCCATACCGAGAGCTTCTCCAGCGGCCCGCCCTCGCCCGGCGGCGGCAGCACCTTGATCTGCACCGTGCCGCCGGGGCCGCGCAGCACGCGGCTGTCGGCGATCAGCTTGCCTTCGGTATCGAAGAGGCGCGCGCGGGTATGGGTGGGCTCGACCAGGCGGCGCATCATCTGGCGGCCGAGTTCGGGGATGAGCGTTTCGCCCTCGCCGAGGGAATCGATTACTGCCCCTTCGCCGAGCGCGGCGGCGAAGATCTGGCCTTGCGTGCGCAAGGCGTCGAGCTGGGCCGCCACCAGGCTCTGCTGATATTCGCCGAGATAGAGGAGGCCGAGACCGAGGAGCCCGAGCGCCAGCACATTCACCGCGAGGATGCGTCGCGTCAGCGGCGACAGTCGGGTGCGGCGATAGGGGCGTGCTTCCGCGGCCGGCGGCGCGGCGGCCAGTCCTTCGCCTTGAGCAGACGGCGCCGGCCGAGGCTCAGCGGTCGCGATAGCGATATCCGACTCCATAGAGGGTTTCGATCTGCGCGAAGCCGTGGTCGACCGCCTTGAGCTTCTTGCGCAGCCTCTTGATATGGCTGTCGATGGTGCGGTCATCGACGTAGATGTGCTCGCCATAGGCGCCGTCCATGAGCTGATCGCGGCTCTTGACGTGGCCCGGGCGCAGCGCCAGCGACTTCAGTATCAGGAACTCGGTGACGGTGAGGTCGACATTGACGCCACGCCAAGTGCATTGGTGCCGCGCCGGGTCGAGCACCAGTTCGCCGCGCTGGATCACCGGCTCGCCCTCGCCGCTGCCGCGCGCCAGCTCGCCACGGCGCAGCAGCGCGCGGATGCGCTCGACCAGGAGACGCTGCGAGAACGGCTTCTTGATGTAGTCGTCGGCGCCCATGCGCAGGCCGAGTACCTCGTCCACCTCGTCGTCCTTGGAGGTCAGGAAGATCACCGGCATCGTGCCCTGCTTGCGCAGATGGCCGAGGAGCTCCATGCCGTCCATGCGCGGCATCTTGATGTCGAGAATGGCGAGGTCCGCCGGATGCGCGGCAATGCCGCGCAGCGCCTCGGCACCGTCGGAATATGCTCTGACCTGGAAGCCTTCCGCCTCGAGTGCGATGGCTACCGAGGTCAGGATGTTCTTGTCGTCGTCGACGAGAGCGATCGAGTTGGCCACGGTTCTGCCCTTTCCCGCGAATACCGCCGCCGATGCTCGCCTTCCAGTATGGCGGCTTTAAGGCGCGGCTGTGGAAAGCTGCGGTGCGGCAAGATACACCGGCAAATCCTCAGCTTTCCATGAAATATCGTGTCGGCGCCCGCCCCAGAGCGCGGCGGAACATGCTGGTGAAGGCGCTCGGACTCTGGTAGCCGAGATCGAGGGCGACATGCGTCACCGCCTGTCCGGTCGCGAGCCGGCCCAGCGCGTCAACGAGGCGCACCTGCTGCCGCCAAGCGCCGAAGCTCATGCCGGTCTCTTTGCGGAAGAGCCGCGCCAACGTGCGGCTCGACGCGCCGACCATGCGCCCCCAGTCATCGAGCGTACGCTCGCTGGCCGGGTCATCCTGGATCGCCGCGCAGAGTCGCCGCAGGCGTGCATCTTCGGGCCAAGGCAGATGCAGCGGCAGCACCGGAACGGCGCGGATCTCGTCGAGGATCAGCGACATGACCCGGCCATCTGGCCCGCTCTCCTCATAGAGCGGCGGCAGCTCGACAGCGCGCAGGATCAGCTCGCGCAGCAGCGGCGACACGCCGATGACGCAGCACGCGGCGGGTAGCGACGCGGCAGCATCGGAGCGGATGTAGAGGGTGCGCATCGCCAGATCGCCCCAGGTGCGGATCGAGTGGTCGGTTTCCGGCGGCATCCAGACTGCGCGGTGGGGCGGCACGACCCAGGTGCCCGCCGCGGTCCACACCACCATCACCCCATGCACGGCGAAGACGAGCTGAGCGCGCCGGTGGCGATGCCGCGGAATCTGGCTGCCGTTCGGGAAGTCCTTGGCCATGGCCGCGATCGGACGCGGCACGTCCTGGTAGTCCTCGGGGTTGACGCTGCGGCCAGCCATGTCCGATTCTCGATAGAGCTTGTCACATTAGCGCGAGCGTGCAATCGGCACCAGGGCTATGCTAATGGCCAGGTCCAGCTGCCGGAGCTGTCCGATGGACAAGTCGCGTCTGACCGTCGCGTTCCTCAACCTCGGCCATTTCCTCGACCATCTGGCCATGCTGGTCTATGCGACGGCGGTGCTGGTCATGACCGCACAGTTCGGCCTGGCCTATGAAGAGATGCTGCCGCTGTCGATCGGCGGCTTCATCGCGTTTGGCGGCGGCTCGCTGCCGGCCGGCTGGCTCGGCGATCGCTGGGGCAGGCGGAACATGATGGTGGTGTTCTTCCTCGGCCTCGGCGCGGCGCTGGTCCTGACCGGCTTCGCCGCAAGCCGCTGGCAGGTCGTCGCCGGGCTCACCCTGGTCGGGGTCTTCGCCTCGATCTATCACCCCGTCGGCATCGCCATGCTGGTCAAGGACCAGGCGCGAATCGGCCGCGCGCTCGGCTGGAACGGCGTCTGGGGCAATCTCGGCCTCGCCTTCGCCGCCTTCATCGCCGGCTGGTTCGCCGACCATGTGAGCTGGCGCGCCGCCTTCATCGCGCCGGGCCTATTCACGATCGCGACCGGCTTCGCCTTCGCGCTCCTGGTACCCAACGCCTCCGCGCCCGCCGCGTCGGCCGCCGGGGCCAAGGCGCGGCCTATGCCGGACGCGGCGGCGCGCCGCGTCTTCGCCCTGCTCACCGTGGCGACGATGTGCAGCGGCGTGATCTTTGCGGCGACCACCAACGCCATGCCCAAGATCTTCGACGAGCGCCTGGCCGCGCTCGTCCACACCACCTCGGGCATCGGCACGCTGGTCGCCGTCGTCTACACCATCGCCGCGATGGCGCAGCTCCTGGTCGGCCGACTCATCGACCGCTATCCGCTGCGCGGCATCTTTCTGCCGCTGGCCGCGCTCCAGGTGCCGCTGCTGCTGCTCGCCGGCGCGCTCAGCGATTGGGCCATGCTCCTCGTCGCCATCGCCATGATGTTCGTGGTCTTCGGGCTGATCCCGATCAACGATGCCATGGTGGCGCGCTATGCCCATGACAGCTGGCGCTCGCGGGTCTATGCGGTCCGCTACGTCGTCTCCTTCGGAGCGAGCCTGCCGGCGATCCCGCTGGTGGCCTATCTCCAGCCCAAGGCGGGCGGATTCGCGCCGCTTTTCGCCGTGCTCGCCGCCATCGCGCTCGGCACCCTCGCGGCCGCCCTGCTCTTCCCGACCGGGCAGGCGAGCGCCGCTGTGGCTCCCGCCCCAGCGGAGTAAGGCTCGCGACGCCGATTGCGCGACTTCGCCGGCTACGCTAGACCGGGGTGCGATGGGCGAGACAGGCGCGGATACCCCGGCGACGACGGCGCGGCGGCTGATGCGCGCCCTCGACCGTGCCGCCCTCGCCACCAGCCAGGATGGCTGGCCCTATGGGTCGCTGGTGCTGGTGGCGGCCGGCTATGACGCGAGCCCGCTGCTCCTCCTCTCCGACCTTGCGGAACATAGCAAGAATATCAAGC
>DASVOY010000155.1:0-1540 GCA_036383115.1 Allostellaceae bacterium | reverse complement strand
ATCGGCAGCTTGCGTCCTTCGACAGGCGCGCGCTACGCGCGCCAGCTCAGGATGAGGGCGTTATTGGTGCTGCACTACGAGTGGAAGCAGCGCGCGCGACGCGTCTGTCAGGCTGGCGTGCTGCGCGCGGTGAAGTCGCCGCTGGTGGCGCTGTCGCGATAATGCTCGAGAGCCCAGCGCACCGAGGGGAAGGCCAGCTCGTCCCATGGGATCTCGTTCCAGGCGAAGAGCTTGACCTCGAGGCTCTCGGCGCCGGCGGCGAATTCGGGCGCGCTCAGATGGGCGCGGTAGATGATCTGCACCTGGCTGATGCGCGGGATGTCATAGACGGCGAGGAGCCCGTCGATGGTGATGCGCGCCTCGGCTTCTTCCCAGGCTTCGCGCATGGCGCCGGCCATCGTCGATTCATTGAGCTCGAGATAGCCCGCCGGCAGCGTCCAATATCCCCGGCGCGGATTGATGGCGCGGCGGCACAGCAGGAACTGCTCCTGCCACAGGCACACGGCGCCGACGACGATCTTGGGGTTCTCGTAATTGATGAAGCCGCAATCGGGGCAGACCATGCGCTCGCGATTGTCGCCTTCGGGAACGGTGAGGATGCTGGGGCCGCGGGCCGAGGGTGGATCGGACATGGCTTCAGCCGACGGAGGGCGCACAGCGCCGCCGCTCCGGCAAGCCGCGCCTCAGACGAGAAGGTCGAGAAGCTGCCCGCGCATCAGCTTGCTGCGCGGCGCCTGGCGCGGCACGAAGTCGCCCGCGCCGCCTTGCCGATTGGCGGTGACACGCCGTGCCGGCTCGATCGGTGCCGCGGGCTGCGCCGGCGCCGAGACGATCACCATCGGCGGCGCCGGGTTCGGCGCCGGCGGGATGGCGCCGGTTCCAGGCAAGATCTGCACGGTCGCATACTCCTGCGGAATCAGTGACAATATTATCACGGTGCGGCCCGCCGCAGCAAGGCAGGGTCCGGAACATGGTTAACGGCTGCCAAGGGCCGCCACCCCGGGCAGCGTGCGTCCCTCGAGCCATTCGAGGAAGGCGCCGCCGGCGGTCGAGACATAGCTGAGCTGCTCGACGACGCCGGCATGGGCCAGCGCCGCCACCGTGTCGCCGCCGCCGGCGACGCTGAGCAGCTTGCCCTCTCGGGTGAGCGCCGCGACCCGCTTGGCGAGTGCTGTCGTGCCGGCATCGAACGGCGCCGTCTCGAAGGCGCCGACCGGGCCGTTCCACACCAGCGTCTTGCACTGAGCGAGGCGCTCGGCGATCGCCCGCACCGTCTTGGGTCCGATATCGAGGATCATGGCGTCCGGCGGCACGCGGTCGATGGCCACGGTGTCGCTCGGCGCACCCGCCTTGAACTCGCGCGCCACCACGCCGTCGACCGGCAGCATGAGCTCGCATTTCGCCTCTTTCGCCTGCTCGATGATGCGGCGGGCGGTGTCCGCCATGTCGCGCTCGCACAGCGACTTGCCGACCGCGACGCCTTGCGCGAACAGCAAGGTATTTGCCATGGCGCCGCCGATGATCAGCACATCGACCTTGC
>DASVOY010000154.1:0-5475 GCA_036383115.1 Allostellaceae bacterium | reverse complement strand
CCTGCAGTTCCTGCGGGTGCTGCGCGAAAATTCGATCGCGACCTACCGTGCCGAGGCCTATAGCGCCGACATCCTCGAGCGCCGGCTGTTGTGGAAGCGCACCTTCTTCGTCAACGAACCGAATGCGATCAAGCACATTCTCCTCGACAACGCCGCCAACTACCGCAAGACCGAGATCACGCGGCGCCTGCTCGAGCCCGGCCTCGGCCGCGGCCTCCTGACCAGCGAGGGCGAGACCTGGCGCCGCCATCGCCGCATCATGTCCCCATCCTTCGACCATCGCAGCATCGTCGGCTACGCGCCCGTGATGACCGAGATCGCCGAGAAGCTCCTCGCCGAGTGGGACGCGCTGCCGGATGCCGCCGAGGTCGACGTCGCGGCGGCGATGATGCACGCGACGCTGCACATCATCTCGCGCACCATGTTCTCCTCCGATTCCGACGAGATCGTCGATATCGTCGAGCAGGGCGTCGGACGATACCAGACCGAGATACGCCCGGGCCTCGCCGATCTGCTCGAGCTGCCGCTCTGGCTGTCGCGGCTCGTCTCCGCGCAGCGCGGCGAGCGCGTCCTGTCGGAATTCGACAAGGCGATCGATCGCCTGCTGGCGGAGCGCGGGCGTGCTGGCGGCAACCGGCCGAAAGATCTGCTCGCGCGCCTGCTCGGCGCGCGCGACGAGGAGACCGGCGGCGGCATGACCGCACAGGAGGTCCGCAACCAGGTCGTGACCATTTTCATGGCCGGGCACGAGACGACGGCGCTGGCGCTGACCTGGACCTGGTATCTGCTGTCGCAGCATCCAGCCGTGGAGGCGAAGCTCCACGCGGAGCTCGCCCAGGTGCTGGGCGGCCGCACGCCGCGGCACGAGGATCTCGCCAAGCTGCCCTATACGCGCATGGTGCTTGACGAATCGATGCGGCTCTACCCGCCGGCGCATACGCTGTCACGCCAGGCGGTGGAAGAGGACGAGGTGCTAGGCTATCGCATCCCGGCCGGCGCGACGATCCTCATCGTGCCCTGGCTGCTGCACCGCAATCCGAAGCTATGGGATCGGCCCGGCCGCTTCGAGCCCGAGCGCTTCGCGCCCGAGCGCGCCGCCTCGCGCCACCGCTTCGCCTACATCCCCTTCGGCGCCGGCCCCCGCATCTGCATCGGCGCCGCCTTCGCCATGGCCGAAGCGATGCTGGTCCTCGCCACCATGGCGCAGCGCTACCGCCTGCGCCTCAAGCCGGGCTTCCCGGTCGAGCCCCAGGGGCTCATCACCTTGCGCGCCCGCCACGGCATGAGGATGATCCTGGAGCGGCGCGCATAACGCGTGCGCCGATGCCCGCTTTGGAGGCGGGATCGCCATGGCCTACGAACCGCCCAAGCACTGTGCGGAATGCGGCGCGCCGCTCGCGGCCATCGCGGGCAAACCGGGCCAGCGGCTCTGCACCGCCGCCGGCTGCGGTCGCATCATCTATCTCTCGCCGATCCCGGTGGTCGCGGCCATCGTCGAGCGCGAGGGCCATGTCATCCTGGTGCGCGGCCATGGCTGGCCCGAAAGCTGGTACGGTCTCGTCACCGGCTTTCTCGAGCCCGACGAGAGTCCGGAGAGCGCCGCCCGGCGCGAGATCGCCGAGGAGCTCGGCCTCGCCGTCCAGTCGAGCCGCCTCATCGGCGCCTATCCTTTCGCCCGCATGAACCAGGTGATCATCGCCTATCACGCGCAGACATCGGGCGAGATCCTGCTCGACCCGACGGAGCTCGCCGGCTTCAAAGCGGTGCCGATCGAGCGCCTTCGACCCTGGGATTTCGGCACCGGCGCGGCGGTCCGGGATTTCCTCGCCGAGCGTGCCCGAGCGGCGGCGGCATCGTCCTAGGATTCCACTGCACATCAAGGGCCGGTCCGCGACGCATGATGATCGAGCACATCCTCTACAGCTTCGTCGCGCTCTTCGTCATCATCGACCCGATCGGCAGCGCCGCGATCTTCGCCGCGCTGATGCGCGGGGCGCCGGAGGAATTCCGCCGGCGCATGGCGTGGCGCGGCACGCTCATCGCCGGGGCGCTGATCCTCGCCTTCGCCTTCATCGGCGAGAGGCTGCTGCACGCGCTGGGCATCACGCTGCCGGCCTTCCGCATCGGCGGCGGCATCCTGCTTTTCCTCCTCGCCGTCGACATGGTGTTCGCGCGCGCCTCGGGCATCCGTAACCCGACCGCGCTGGAGCAGGAAGAGGCAGAGCATCGCGCCGACATCGCGGTCTTCCCCCTGGCGTTTCCGCTGCTGGCGGGACCGGGAGCGCTGACCTCGATCGTGCTGCTGATGGGGCGCGCCGCCTCGGCGCTGGACGCCGCCGGGGTCATCGCGGCGCTGGTGGCGGTGATGGCGCTGACCTTGCTGCTGCTGCTGGCGGCGCCACGGGTGGTGCGCCTCCTCGGCGTCACCGGCACGAACGTGGTGAGCCGCGTGCTCGGCATCATCCTCGCCGCCCTCGCCGCCCAGCTCGTCCTCGACGGCATCGCCGAGGGCATCCTGTCGCTGCGCCGGCCGACGGGTTGACCGGCCGCTATCGCAGCCGCAGGCGGCGGCGCACGATGAGCAGCGCGCCGAGGCTCAGCAGCGCGGTCACGATCAAATAGTAGCTCGGCGCCAGCTTGCTGCCGGTGACGCCGATCAGCCACTGGACGGTGAGTGGTGCGAAGCCGCCGAAGACGGGCACGCCGATGTTGTAGCTGAGGGACATGCCGGTGACGCGGGTCTGGGTCGGGAAGATCTCGGCCAGCAAGGCCGGCAGCGCGCCGCTGTAGCCGGTCTTGAGCAGGCTCATCCAGGCGACGACCGCCACGATGGCGGCGAGCGATTTCTGCGTCGTCAGCATGAGGAAGACGGGATAGGCGGAGATGATGAACAAAGCCGTCGCCGCCATCATGATGCGCGTGCGTCCGACCGTGTCGGACCAGTGGCCGATGGCGGGCGCGCCGAAGGTCAGGATGACGGCACCGACCAGCGTCGCAACGAAACCTGTCGATTGCGGCAGGCCCAGCTCTTTGATGGCGTAGGTCGGCATGTAGAGGATCACGTAGTTCGAGCTGGTCGAGAGCACGACCGCGCCGATGGCGATGAGCACCCGCGCCCAGTGCCGCGCGATGAGGTCGCGTACCGGCGTGGACGTGGTTTCGGTCCGTAGGAATTCCGGCGTCTCCTCGACATGGCGCCGGATGTAGAAGCCGACCGGCCCGATCAGCAGGCCGAAGACGAAGGGTATGCGCCAGCCCCAGGATTGCAGCTGTTCCGGCGCGAGGCTGGTGGTGAGCACGACGCCGAAGGCCGAGGCCAAGAGCGCCGCCAGCCCTTGGCCCGCCCATTGCCAGCTGGCGAGGAAGCCCTTGCGGTCGGGGCCGTGCTCGGCCAGGAACGACGTGGCGCTGCCGAACTCGCCGCCCACCGAGAAGCCCTGGATCAGGCGCGCGGCGAGCACGCCGATCGGCGCGAGGATGCCGACCGAAGCGTAGCTCGGCATCACCGCCATCATGAAGGTGCCGATGACCATCAGCAGGATCGAGACCATGAGCGAGGCCTTGCGTCCGGCGCGGTCGCCATAGGCGCCGAGCACGATGGCGCCGAGCGGCCGCACCAGATACGAGACGCCGAAGGTCCCGAGCGTCAGCAGCAGGGCGACGGCGTCGTTCCCTTTGGGAAAGAAGGTCTGGGACAGCGTCACGGCAAAGTAGCCGTAGACCAGGATATCGAACCATTCGAGCGCGTTGCCGATCGAGCCGGCGGCGATGACGCGATAAAGGTGCGGCGACGCACGGACCGGTGCGGGATTCACGGACGTCGATGTGCTCATGGCGACCTCATTCTGCGGCGGTGACTCCGGCGACAGCGGCGGCAGGGCGAGACCAGACATGCTTTCTGCCGATCTGGCAAGAGCCAATCGACGATGCATGCCGCCGCTCATGGGCCGCTACGGCGGTGCCCGCGCGGAAGAATCTCGGCTGGTCCACCATGAAGCGTTGGCGCACTTCTTTATGTGCAGAGACTGATCCACAACCGGTGTCCCTCTGATCCACTCGGCTGCTGATTTGACGCCACAAATGTAGGTTTCACGTGAAACATTCCGCCCACGAGCGCGCCGGAGCCGCAGTTTTCCGCCTCCCGACGGCCGTGCCGGCCTCAGCCCCTGGCCTCGCCCAGCGGATTCCAGACCGCGCGCCTGTAGCTCTTTCACACCAACGCAGATGACGGTGGCGCGCCGCCGCCAGCGTGACCGGACGAAGAGCCCATGGATTACCCAGCGTCCTCCTGCAGCGACATCAGGCTGGCATTGCCGCCGGCGGCGGTGGTGTCGATGGCCAGCGTGCGCTCGGTGGCGAAGCGGTGGAGGTAATGCGGGCCGCCGGCCTTGGGGCCGGTGCCGGAGAGCCCCTCGCCGCCGAAGGGCTGCACGCCCACCACGGCGCCGATGATGTTGCGGTTGACATAGGTGTTGCCGACGCGCAGCCGGGCATGGATGCGCCGCACCGTCTCGTCGATGCGGCTGTGGATGCCCAGCGTGAGGCCATAGCCGGTGGCGGCGATCTGGTCGAGTACGGCGTCCAGCTCGTCGCCGCGCCAGCGGATGACATGCAGGATGGGTCCGAACACCTCGCGCTCGAGCCGCCCCAAACCGGCGATCTCGAAGGCGCGCGGCGCGAAGAACGTGCCGTGCTCCGTGCCGGCGGGGAGCGGCAGCTCGCACAGCAGCCGCCCTTCGCGCGCCATGCGCTCGGCGTGCCGCTCCAGCGTCTCGCGCGCCGCTTCGTCGATGACCGGGCCGACATCGGTCGAGATCAGACCGGAATCGCCGATGACCAGCTCGCGCATGGCGCCATCGAGCATGGCGAGGACGCGCTCGGCGATGTCGTCCTGGACGAAGAGCACGCGCAGCGCCGAGCAGCGCTGCCCGGCGCTGTTGAAGGCGGAGGCCAGGACATCGGCCACCAGCTGCTCGGGCAGCGCCGATGAATCCGCGATGAGCGCGTTCTGCCCGCCGGTCTCGGCGATGAAGGGGATGATCGGCCCCGGGCGCTGCGCCAGCGTCTGGTTGATCGCCCGCGCCGTCTCGGTCGAGCCGGTGAAGGCGATGCCGGCGATGCGGGGATCGGCGACCAGGGGCGCGCCGACGCTCGTGCCATCGCCCGGCAGGAGATGGAGCACGTCGCCGGGGACGCCGGCCTCGTGGAGCAGGCGCACCGCCGCCGCGGCGACGAGCGGCGTCTGCTCCGCGGGCTTGGCGATGGCGGCATTCCCCGCGGCGAGCGCGGCGACGACCTGGCCCATGAAGATGGCGAGCGGGAAGTTCCAGGGCGAGATGCAGGCGAAGACGCCGCGCCCATGCAGCGAGAGCGTGTTGCGCTCGCAGGTCGGCCCGGGCAGCGCCAGCGGCGCGGCGAAATCGGCGCGGGCGCGCTGGGCGTAATAGCGGCAGAAATCGATGGCCTCGCGCACCT
>DASVOY010000153.1:0-2605 GCA_036383115.1 Allostellaceae bacterium | reverse complement strand
CATAGCGGACGGGGTGATTTGCGTCGCCGGCGACGATTTTCAGCGGCTGCTCCGCATTGCCGTGCTGTGCAACGAGGCCACGGTCAGCGCCGCGCAGGACCGTGCCGCCAGCGACGCGGCAAGCCCTACCGAAGCCGCGCTCATCCGTCTTGCCCTCGATGCCGGCATCGACGCCGACCTGCTGCGCCGCCGGCATCCGCTGCTCGGCGTCGAGTACCGCAGCCAAAATCGGCATTACATGGTGACGCAGCACCGGGATGCCGGCCGCTATCTCGTGGCGGTCAAAGGCAACCCCGAGCAAGTGCTGCAGCGCTGCGGCTGGTACCGGCAAGGTGGCCGGCGGCGGAAGCTGAGCAAGGCGCGCCGGCAAGCGATCAGCGCGGAGAACCGCGGCCTGGCGAAGGAAGGGCTCCGGGTTCTCGGACTAGCCTACGCCGAGCAGAGCGTGCGCCGGAGCGGCGTCGGCGATCCCGTCGCAGCTCGGCACCTTACCTGGCTCGGCCTGGTGGGATTGGCCGATCCGGCGCGGCGCGGCGTCGGCGCGACCATCGCGCAGTTCGACCGCGCCGGCATCCGCGTCATCATGATGACGGGCGACCAGGGAGCGACGGCCGAAGCCATCGCGCGCCAGCTGAACCTGGCCAATGGTGCGCCGGCGGCGATGCTCGAGGCCGACCGCCGGCACGAGGTCGACGCGCGTGCGGTCGAGGGCACCCGCATCTTCGCCCGGGTCAGCCCGGCGGAAAAGCTTCAGATCGTCCGCTGCTTGCAGCGCATGGGCAAGGTCGTCGCCATGACCGGCGACGGCATCAACGACAGCCCCGCGCTGCGCGCCGCCGATGTCGGCATCGTCATGGGCCGCAGCGGCACCGACGCAGCGCGCGCGGTCGCCGACGTCGTCCTCCAATCCGACGACATCTCGGCGATGGTGGCTGTGCTCGAGCGCGGTCGCACCACCTATGGCAACATCCGCAAGGCCATCCATTTCCTGCTCGCCACCAACCTCAGTGAGATACTGGTCATGCTGACGGAGACCGCGGCGGGGCTGGGCTCGCCGCTGACGCCGATCCAGCTGCTGTGGATCACCCTTCTCTCCGACGTGCTCCCGGCCCTCGGCCTGGCGCTCGAGCCGACGGAGCCCGGCGTGTTAGTCGAGCCGCCGCGCGATCCCGACGAGACGATCGTGCGCCCCGGCGACATGGCGGTGCTCGCGGGCGAGGGCGCGACCATCGCGCTGGGCGCGCTCGCGGCTCACACATTCGGGCTCTGGCGGCACGGCGCCGCGGCCCGCGCCGGCACGATCTCCTTCACCAGCCTGGTCGGCGCCCAACTGCTGCACGCCCTCACCTGCCGCTCAAGCCGCTACGGCCTCTTCAGCGGCGAGCGCCTCGCGCCCAACCGCCCGCTCGGCGCGACGCTCGTGGCGTCGGCGGCGCTGCAGCTGAGCGTGCTGACGCTGCCGCCGCTCCGGCGTTTCATGGGGCTGGCGCGGATGGATCTCGTCGACGCGCTAGTCAGCCTCGCTTGCGCCGTGCTGCCCTATGTGGCGAACGAGGCGGTGAAGGCGCTTCGGTTGTCGGCAGCCGACTCTTCGAAGCCGTCGCCGGCATCGTCATCGACGAGCTTCTGGAGCGCTCCGCCTTCGTCCTGATGGGAAGCCTGGTTTGGGGCGACTCCGGCGCCATTGCCCCGGACCGGTCGCGACCCGCACCAGGCCCGGCACGTGCTGGACGTAGAGTGTCGCTGGCGCGATCATATTCATTGGCGCCGGCCGCTATAGCACATCGGTGTTGCAAACTCGTGACTTGGCGGGGGTCTAACGCGGAATCGTGTTGAAGAGCGTGTAGGTCGCGACGGTGCGTCCGCCGCCCGGTTCCGCCGCCGCGGCCTTGAGCTCCTGCGCCAGGGCCGACAGGTATTGCTCGGCGCTCTCCTGCTCCTCGGCACGCGCCTTCTTGAACAGCGGCTTCGGCGAGGAGATGGCGACGATGAGGTTGGGGCCAAAAGGCGCCTCGATGCCGTAGACGCGCTCACCGCCCTTGCCGCCTTCCCTGGCCGTGCCCAGCGTCTGGACCTGGCCCGCCTTCATCCGGTTGTCCGGATGCAGCGGCATCGGCAGCATGTGGACGACGTTCCCCTCATTGTCGAGGTAATCGACATAGAGATAGCCGTTGTAGGCGGTGGTCGCGCTCGCCTTCACGACCAAGGTGTCGCCGCCCTTGTAGACGAGGTCGGGATTGTTGAACTCGAGCCGCGGGGCGGGCAAGGCGGCCGAGGGCGTCGCGATCTCGCTGACGAGCTTGATCAGCTTGCAATGCGCCAAGGCATAGATGGCGACGCCGCTGTCGTCGATGCGGCCGACATCGGCGACATTGCTCACCGCGGCGCGCAGCTTGCCGAGCTCGCTATCGCTCGAGACGAAGCCGACGAGCCGCACGTCCTGGTCACCGACCAGGTTCGGCTCGATCTCCGCGCACTGGAGCTCGCCGACCGCCCGCCGCACCTCGGCCGCGAGATAGGCCGGGTTCACCGCGCGCCGCGGCGGCGCGACAAGCGCCTCCTGCGTCGGCCGAGCCGGCGGCAACGCAACTTCCTGGGATGCCGG
>DASVOY010000152.1:0-1630 GCA_036383115.1 Allostellaceae bacterium | reverse complement strand
ATGTCGATGGGATAGGCATCGAGCTGCTTGATCTTGTCCATCACGCTCATGCCCGCGCCCGGCAGGAAGCTCGCCCTGACGCGGTAGGCGACATTGCCGAGGCGAAGATCGAGGCTCGCCGGCTGCACCTGGTCAGGCAGGATCTCCTGCGCCGCCGCGATCTGACGCTCGCGCAGCATGTTGTGGATGTGCTGGAACGGCAGGATGCCGGTGCGATGGCCGGCGGACGGGCTATCGGCAAGCAGGCTGGGGATGACGGCGTCGGACATCGGTGATGCCTCGTGTTCCGTCATGGCCGGGCTTGTCCCGGCCATCCACGTCTTGCGGCGGCAAGAAGACAGACGTGGATCCCGGCACAAGGCCGGGCATGACGGCGAAGAAAAGGAAGATATGCTCTCGATAGAGCGCCATGGCGTAAGACACACGCTCCGGACGAGGCGCCGCCGCTCCGCCACGTCGTTTCGGGCGCGTATACTGCAATGGATCGGCGCGCCGATCAAACGATTACGGCTCGCCATCGATCCCCAGAAACACTCTCCGATGGAGGCCGCCAGCGTGCGGGGACCAAAGGCGTTTTCCGCTTTTCCCCGCTTTCCACAGAGCTGTTTCTCGCCCGCGCTGTGGAGGATTGTGCCGCACGCTACGCGACCGTGTGGCGAAGGCAGGAGACCCAATGTCCGGGCGCAACCTCCTGGAGCCGCGGCGCGTCCGTGCGGCAGCGCGGCTCGACATAGGGGCAGCGGGTGTGGAAGGCGCAGCCCGAGGGCGGATTGATCGGGCTCGGCACGTCGCCGGCGAGCAGCCGCTTGGCGCGCTTGAGCTTGGGATTGGGTACCGGCACCGCCGACAGCAGCGCCTCGGTGTAGGGATGGAGCGGGATGGTGAACAGGGTCCGCTTGTCCGCATACTCGACGATCTTGCCGAGATACATCACGGCAATGCGGTGGCTGATATGCTCGACCACCGCCAGGTCGTGGGCGATGAACAGGTAGGAGAGGCGCTTCTCCTGCTGCAGCGCCATCATCAGGTTGATCACCTGCGCCTGGATCGACACGTCGAGCGCCGAGACCGGCTCGTCGGCGATGATCAGCTTCGGATTGAGCGCGAGCGCGCGCGCGATGCAGATGCGCTGCCGCTGCCCGCCGGAGAATTCGTGGGGATAAAGGCGCATCTGCGCCGGCCGCAGCCCGACCTGCATGAAGAGCGCGGCGACCCGCGCTGCGCGCTCGGCGGCCGAGCCGATGCCGTGCACGCGGAGCGGCTCGGCGACGACGTCGCCGGCCGGCATGCGCGGGTTGAGCGAGGAGAAGGGGTCCTGGAAGATGATCTGCATCTCGCGGCGGTGCGGCCTGAGCTCCGCCTTGCTCAGGCGCGTGATGTCGCGGCCGCCGAGCTTGATGGTGCCCTCGGTCGGCTCGACCAGCCGCAAGACGAGGCGGGCGATGGTCGACTTGCCGCAGCCGCTTTCGCCGACGAGGCCCAAGGTTTCGCCTCGGCCGACGGTGAAGCTCACCCCATCCACGGCGCGAACCTGGCCGACGGTGCGGCGGATGAAGCCCTTGCTCACCGGGAAGTGCTTCTTCAAGGCGGCGACGTCCAGCACCGGCATGTCGAGGGGCGCGGGCTGCTG
>DASVOY010000151.1:0-12045 GCA_036383115.1 Allostellaceae bacterium | reverse complement strand
TGATCCTGCGACGAAACCAAGACGTTCCCTTGCGTGTCGATGCGGCTGATATGCGATGACTCGTTCTGCCCTTTCGTCACCTCGGCCGTCATCACATCGCCGCGCAGCTGCTTGCCCTCGCGGACCGCGACCGCATCGCCGCGGGCGACGGCGAGCTGCTTGTTGTCGTACCATTCGAGGCTGTCGCGCGCCGTCACCGTGTCGCGCGGCGTCTCGAGCCGGAGCCGCTTGCCGGTCACGACCAGCAGCGCCTTGTCCACATCGTAGACGGCATTGTCGCCATAGACCGTCTGCGTCTCGGTGGCGATGCGCACGTTGCCGATGGCCTCGAGCCGGTAGATCTCGGTGGAGTTGCCGCCGACGGGGTCGCTCGCCTTGGCGTCCCCCGTCTTGGCGGGCGCGTTCTTGCCCGTGGGGGCGGTGCTCTTGCCGTCGCCCTCCTTGGCCGCCGGCCGATAATACGCCATCAGCGTATCGGCGAACACGGTGGCTTGCCCGCGCGTCGCCTTGGCGTGGCCGCGGGCGATGTAGACGCGGTTGGCCTGCTGCCACTCGATCCCCTGCTCGGCCTCGATGTTGATGGGCTTGCCGTTGTCCTCGGCGTTGAAGCCAAGGCCGAAATTCTGCGCCGGGGCGGTCACCGGCGCGAGCAGGAGGACGGCAAGCGCGAGGTAGGGGGCGCCCCGCCGGACCCTCACTTGGCCGCCTTCTCGTGCGGTGTCAGCTCGAGGTGCGACTGTCCCGTGAAGATGATCGTGTCGCCGCGGTCGAGAATGCGGAAGCCCTGTCCGGCCGCGTGACCGAACGGACCCTCTCCCTCGATCGCCTGGCGTCCCTCGGCGGTGCCGTTCGCCATGTCGATATGGGCGCTGTCGGTGCGGAATTCGTTGCCCTTGTCCTGGAAAAGCTGGACGTTGCCGAAAAGATCGAGCAATTGCGTCTGCGGCTGGTAGAGGCCGGTGCGGGCGGTGATCTTGAACCAGCCGCCGCTCGCCGTCGCCATGTCCCCCTTCGGCGTCTCCAGCGCGATGATGTCGTTGGCGTTGGGATTCTGCCGCGCCACGTCGGCGGTGACGACGAACGGGCGGTGCTGCCGGTCGACGCCGCTGTAGCGCGCCTCTACCATGCGCAAATCCTGCGCCTCGCGCAGATCGAGCCGCGGTGCGGTGAAATGCACGCGCTCGAGCGCATCCTGGAGCCGCGGCCACACCGCGACGAGCAGCAGCAGGATGGCCGCGATCCCCGGCAGGATCCGCTTGGCGAGGCTGACGAACTGGCTATAGCGCGGGTTGAAGCCGGGCCGCGGACGTGCCCCGCCGCCGGCCGGAGCCAGCATGTCGGGCCGGGCCGTCACGCGATCCCCGCCCGCAGGCAGTCATGGATGTGCAGGATGCCGAGCGGGCGCCGCTTCTCGTCGACGGCAAAGAGGCTGGTGATGGCCAGGGCGTTCATCTGGCCAAGCGCCTCGGCGGCAAGTGCCTGCGGTCGGATCGTCTTGGGCCGCGCATTCATCACCTTGTCGACGGGCGCGCGCAGCAGGTCGTCGCCCATGTGGCGGCGCAGATCGCCGTCGGTGACGATGCCCGCGAGCTTTCCGGAGCCGTCGGTGACGCCGACGCAGCCGAAGCTCTTGGTCGTCATCACCAGGATGGCCTCGGCCATGCTGGTCCCGCGAGCGACCAGCGGCATGGCGTCGCCATCATGCATGATGTCGGCGACGCGCAGCAGCATGCGGCCGAGCTGGCCGCCCGGATGCAGGCGCTGGAAATCCTTGGCCGAGAATCCCTTGCGCTCCATCAGCGCCACCGCGAGCGCATCGCCGAGAGCGATCATCATCGTCGTCGAGGTGGTGGGCGCCAACCCCATCGGGCAGGCCTCCGCCGTTGCCGGCAACAGCAAGGTGACGTCGGCCGCCTCGGCGAGCTCGCTGCCATCGCGGCGCGTCATGGCCAGGAGCGGAACGCGGAAGCGCCTTGTATAGGCGACCATGTCGGCAAGCTCGGTCGTATCGCCGGAGTTGGAGAGCGCCAGCACGGCGTCGCCCTCGGCGATCATGCCGAGATCGCCATGGCTCGCCTCGCCGGGATGGACGAATTGCGCCGGAGTCCCCGTCGAAGCGAGGGTGGCCGCGATCTTGCGCGCCACGTGCCCGCTCTTGCCCATGCCGGTGACAGTGACGCGGCCCTGCACCGGCGACAGCAGGTCGACCGCGGCCGTGAAGCTGCCGTTGAGCTCGGCGACCAGCGCCTCGAGGCCGGCGATCTCCGTTCGCAGCACGCGGCGTGCCACGTCGACGTCCGAAGCATTGTTCAGCACTGGCAAGGCCAAAGGGCAGCTCCGATGTCTCGGCGGCGTTGGCCCGGCGCCATCCGCCGAGGCCTCCAAGGCCGCAGCAGCATGATATGCCGCCAATATGCTTATGCATCCCTAAATGTCAATAAAACGGCCGAAATCCAGGGTGTAGCTGATGCGGCCGATGGCCGCGTCAATGCGCGAAGATGTCCTCGACGCCCCAGCCGCGGAGGTCGAGAAGCGCGCGCGTGGGCAGGAATTCGAAGCACGCCTGCGCCAGATGTTGCCGGCCCTCGCGCGCCAGCATGCTGTCGAGCTTCGCCTTGAGGGCGTGGAGGTGGAGCACGTCGGAGGCGGCATAGCGCAGCTGCTCGTCGGTGAGCTCGGGAGCCCCCCAATCGGAGGATTGCTGCTGCTTCGACAGCTCGACGCCGAGGAGATCGCGGCAAAGGTCCTTGAGCCCGTGCCGGTCGGTGAAGGTGCGGACCAGGCGCGAGGCGATCTTGGTGCAGTAGATGGGCTGCGGCAGCACTCCCAGGTAGTGCTGCAGCATCGCGACATCGAAGCGCGCGAAGTGGAAGATCTTGAGGACGGCAGGATCGGCGAGAAGCGCCTTGAGGCGCGGCGCGTCATAAGCGCCCGGCGCGAACTGCACCAGGTGGCATACGCCGTCGCCGGCGGAAAGCTGCACCAGGCACAGCCGGTCGCGATGTGGGTCGAGCCCCATGGTCTCGGTGTCGATGGCGACGGCCGCGCCGAAATCGAGGCCGGCGGGGAGATCGCCGTGGTGGAGGTGGATGCTCACTTGCGACAGTAACCCGCTTGGCCGATGTCCGCCTGTCCGGCGCGGCCGCTCGAAGGAGTTGGTGCCCAGGAGAAGACTCGAACTTCCACGACCTTTCGGCCACTAGAACCTGAATCTAGCGCGTCTACCAATTCCGCCACCTGGGCAGCCCCGCCCTGTGATTAGGGAAGGGGGCGGGCGATGTCAATGATATCACTGGCATTGGCCTCTCGCCGCGAGCGCGGCGGTATTGTATAGAGCCATTCCGACCATTCACCGCGCATGCGGACATCACCGGCGAACAGCAGCGAGCATTATGCGGTATCAGCGCGTCACCGTCGTGGGCGGCTCCGGCTTCATCGGCCGCTATATCGTGAAGCGGCTGGCGGCCAAAGGCGCCGTGGTCGCCGCGGTGAGCCGCTACGCCGCCGCCGCGGGCTTCCTGCGTCCGATGGGCGATGTCGGGCAGGTCGTGCCGATCGAGGCGAGCCTTGGCGACGAGGCGGCGCTTGCCGCTTCGGTCGCGGGTGCGGATGCAGTGATCTGCAGCGTCGGCATCCTCTACGAGCGCGGCCGCCAGACCTTCGACGCCGTCCATAACCTCGGCGCCGCGCGGCTGGCGCGGCTCGCCAGGGCCGCCGGCGCCAAGCGCTTCGTCCACATCTCCGCGATCGGCGCCGACATCCACTCGCCATCGGCCTATGGTCGCTCCAAGGCCCTGGGCGAAGCCGCGGTGCGCGGCGCTTTTCCCGGCGCCGTCGTCCTGCGGCCCTCGATCGTGTTCGGGCCCGAGGATGATTTCTTCAACCGTTTCGCAGCACTCGCCCGCTACCTGCCGGCACTGCCGCTGATCGGCGGCGGCCGGACGCGGTTCCAGCCGGTTTATGTCGGCGATGTTGCCGACGCCGTGGTGGCGGCGCTGGAGCACCACGACGCCCCCGGGCGCATCTATCAGCTCGGCGGTCCCGCGATCTATAGCTTCAAGGAGCTGATGGAGCTCATGCTGCGCGAGATCCGCCGGCGCCGCGTGCTGGTCAACCTGCCCTTCCCGCTCGCGCGGCTGCAAGCGGCCTTTCTCGAATGGCTGCCGAAGCCGCCCCTCACCCGCGACCAGGTGAGGCTGCTCGAGCGCGACAATGTGGTGGCGCCGGGAGCGACCGGCCTCGGCGATCTCGGCGTCACCCCGACCGCCGTCGAATTGGTGTTGCCGACCTATCTCGACCGCTTCCGGCGCGGCGGCTGATACGGCAGCACGCGCCCGGCGCCGCCCCGGTTCTTCGGAGGTGCTGTAGGGGCAGATAGACGAACCCGCGTCTCCTTGGCGGCAACAGCTCGCGCGGTCACCGTCTTCCGACATCCCCCAACATCGCGCGAATATGGCCTCGGAACGCGCTGACAACCACCATAACTCGCTGAAATGCCCTGTATATTTTAGTCCTGTTTCAGTACTAATAGAACGCTAAACGCGACGCAGGCGAGGCCGTACCGGGTTCGGCCGGGAAATCCACCGAGAAAAGGTAAAATAAGTTGACCTATCGGCGTGTTCGTGCTCGAATAGGGCATCCGGAGCAATAGTATGATAGGCAGCGCCCATGCGGCGGCGCCTGGGATCGGGGCAGGTGGTGCAGCGTCTGTTGCAGTTCGTATCTCTTGACAAGGCCATGCCGGAGAAGCGCGGCGCGGCTGAGCGCCGGCATGACTTTCGCGAGATCTACGGCGAGTTTGACCCGGCGCGGGCGCAGCAGCAGGCCGCCCGGTGCTCGCAATGCGGCATCCCCTACTGCCAGATCCATTGCCCGCTCGGCAACAACATCCCGGACTGGCTGATGCTCACCGCCGAGGGCCGGCTCGAGGAGGCTTATGAGGTTGCCGCGGCGACCAACAACATGCCCGAGGTGTGCGGCCGCATCTGTCCGCAGGATCGCCTCTGCGAGGGCAACTGCGTCATCGAGAAGGGCTTCGACTCCGTGACAATCGGCTCGGTCGAGAAGTACATCACCGAGACGGCCTTCAGGCAGGGCTGGGTCAAGCCGCCGAAACCGCGGCGCGAGCTGGATCAATCCGTCGGTATCATCGGCGCCGGCCCGGCCGGCTTGGCCGCCGCGGAGCAGCTGCGGCGCAAGGGCTATCAGGTGCATGTTTACGACCGCTACGACCGCGTCGGCGGCCTGCTCGTCTACGGCATCCCCAATTTCAAGCTCGAGAAGCAGGTGGTGGCGCGCCGGCACCGGCTGCTCGAAGCTGGCGGCATCACCTTCCACGTCAATTTCGAGGTCGGGCGCGAGGCGAGCCTCGCTGCGCTGCGCCAGCGCCATGACGCGATCCTCATCGCCCCCGGCGTCTACAGGGCGCGCGACATGGCCTGTCCGGGCATCGGTCTCGGCAACGTGGTGGCGGCGCTCGAGTATCTCACCGCGTCGAACCGCAAGGGGCTCGGCGACGCCGTCGCCGCCTTCGACAGCGGCGCGCTCGACGCCGCCGGCAAGCATGTCGTCGTCGTGGGTGGCGGCGACACGGCAATGGACTGCGTGCGCACGGCGGTGCGCCAGGGCGCCGCCTCCGTGCGCTGCCTCTATCGCCGCGACCGCAAGAACATGCCGGGCTCGCAGCGCGAGGTGAAGCACGCCGAGGAGGAGGGCGTTGAGTTCGTCTGGCTCGCCGCGCCCGAGGCGCTGCTGGGCGATGGCGTCGTCCGCCAGGTCCGCGCGCATAGCATGCATCTGGGCGTCGCCGATTCGACCGGCCGGCAGGTGCCGCAACCGCTGCCGGGCAGCCATTTCGAGATGCCGGCCGACCTCGTCATCATGGCCCTGGGCTTCGATCCCGAGGACGTGCCGACGCTGTTCGGCGCGCCGGAGCTCGCGGTGACGCGCTGGGGCACGCTCAAGATCGATTTCCGCAGCATGATGACCTCGCTCGACGGCGTCTTCGCCGCCGGTGACATCGTGCGCGGCGCCTCGCTCGTCGTCTGGGGCATCCGCGACGGCCGCGACGCGGCGGAGCAGATGCACCGGTATATGCAAGCGAAGGCCGTCACCGCGCCTGCAATCGCCGCAGAGTGATGCCGACATGAGCTTCGCCGAGGACTTCCGCAAGAATGCCGCGCATCTCGCCGCCGCGGGGCTCTACGATCCCGCCGAGGAGCATGATTCCTGCGGCGTGGGCTTCGTCGCGACGCTCGACGGCAAGCCGCGGCGCGAGGTGGTGCAGGCCGGCATCAACGCGCTCAAGGCCGTGTGGCACAGGGGCGCGGTCGACGCCGATGGCAAGACCGGCGACGGCGCCGGCATCCATGTCGAGATCCCGCAGGATTTCTTCCGCGAGCACATTCGGCACACCGGCCATGAGCCGGCGCCCGGTAATCTCGCCGTCGGCATGGTGTTCCTGCCGCGCACCGATCTCGACGGGCAGGAGCGCTGCCGTTCGATCGTCGAGGCGGAGATCCTCAATTTCGGCTACGCGATCTATGGCTGGCGCCAGGTGCCGGTGAGCATCGACGTCATCGGCGAGAAGGCGAACGCGACGCGGCCCGAGATCGAGCAGATCATGATCGCCAACCGGCGCGGCGCCGATGTCGAGCGCTTCGAGCTCGACCTCTACGTCATCCGCCGCCGCATCGAGAAGCGCGTCATCGCCGATCAGATCAAGGATTTCTACATCTGCTCGCTGAGCTGCCGCTCGATCATCTACAAGGGCATGTTCCTCGCAGAGCAGCTGACCTCGTTCTATCCCGACCTGCTCGACGAGCGCTTCGTCTCGCGCTTCGCCATCTACCACCAGCGCTACTCGACCAACACCTTCCCGACCTGGCCGCTGGCGCAGCCTTTCCGCATCCTCGCCCACAATGGCGAGATCAACACGCTGCGCGGCAACATCAACTGGATGAAGAGCCACGAGACGCGCATGGCGAGCGACGTCTTCGGCGACCACGTCGAGGACATCAAGCCGGTGATCCAGGTCGGCGGCTCCGATAGTGCCTCGCTCGACGCGGTGTTCGAGCTGGTGGTGCGCGGCGGGCGGACGCTGCCGATGGTGAAGACGCTGATGGTGCCGGAGGCGGCCTCCGAGGGACGCATCCTGCCGCAGGCGCATCGCGACTTGTACAGCTACTGCAACTCGGTGATGGAGCCGTGGGACGGGCCGGCGGCGCTCGCCATGACCGACGGGCGCTGGGTGCTGGGCGGCATGGACCGCAACGGGCTCCGGCCCATGCGCTACGCCATCACCGCGGGCGGGCTCATCGTCGCCGGCTCGGAGGCGGGCATGGTGCGGCTCGACGAGACCGAGATCGTCGAGAAGGGCCGGCTCGGCCCGGGCCAGATGATCGGCGTCGACCTCGCCGCGGGTCGGCTCTATCGCGACCGCGAGATCAAGGACGTGCTGGCGGCGAAGCGGCCCTACGCGGCCTGGGTCAAGAACATTACCGTGCTCGACAGCCTGATCAAGCCCGCGAGCGGCGAGAAAGCGGAGCTGGCGCGCGACGAGCTGCGCCGGCGCCAGGTCGCCTTCGGCTGGAGCCTCGAGGATCTCGAGCTGATCCTCCAGCCCATGGCGGAAGCGGGCAAGGAAGCTGTCGGCTCGATGGGCGACGACACGCCCTTGGCCGTGCTCTCCGAGCATTACCGCGGCCTGCACCATTTCTTCCGGCAGAATTTCAGCCAGGTCACCAACCCGCCGATCGACAGCTTGCGCGAGAAGCGGGTGATGACCTTGAAGACGCGCCTCGGCAATCTTGGCAACATCCTCGACGAGGATGCGAGCCAGTGCCGCCTTCTGCAGCTCGACTCGCCGGTGCTGTCGAACGCCGAGTTCGCGGCGATGCGCGCCTATATGGGCGAGACCGCGGTCGAGATCGACTGCACGCTCGATGCCAGGGGCGGCGACGGCGCGCTGCGCGAGTCCATCCGCCGCATCCAGCTCGCGGCCGAGGATGCCGTGCGCGGCGGCTGCACGCATGTCATTCTCTCCGACGCCGCCGTCTCGGCCGAGCGCGCAGCGATTCCGATGATTCTCGCCACGGGCGCGGTGCATTCGCACCTCGTGCGCCAGCAGCTGCGCACCTTCACCTCGCTCAACGTGCGCTCGGGCGAGTGCCTCGACGTGCATTACTTCGCCGTGTTGATTGGCGTCGGCGCCACCACGGTCAACGCCTATCTCGCGCAGGAGACCATCGCCGACCGCCACCGCCGCGGACTCTTCCCGGCCGGCACCAGCTTCGAGGCCGCGATCGCCCGCTACAAGAGCGCGGTCAACGAGGGCCTGCTCAAGATCATGTCGAAGATGGGCATCTCGGTGATCTCGTCTTATCGCGGTGCCTACAATTTCGAGGCGCTGGGCTTGTCGCGCACGCTCGTCGCCGAGTTCTTCCCCGGGATGACCTCGCGCATCTCCGGCATCGGCCTCGCGGGCATTCAGCTCAAGACACTCGAGGCGCATCGGCGCGCCCATGCCGAGGACGTCATCGCGCTTCCGGTCGGCGGCTTCTATCGCTATCGCCGCGGCGGCGAGCTGCACGCTTTCGAGGGCAGTCTGATCCACACGCTGCAGACCGCCGTGGCGACCGATTCCTACGGCGCATACCGGCGCTACGGCGAAGGCTTGCGCAAGCTGCCGCCGATCCATCTGCGCGACCTGCTCGACTTCAAGCCGAAGCGCCCGGCGATCTCGGCCGACGAGGTCGAATCGATCACCGAGATCCGCAAGCGGCTGGTCGCGCCGGGCATCTCACTGGGCGCGTTGGGGCCCGAGGCGCACGAGACCCTGTCGATCGCCATGAACCGCATCGGCGCCAAGTCCGACAGCGGCGAGGGCGGCGAGGATGCCGCGCGCTACAAGCCACGCGCCAATGGCGACAACGCCTCTTCCGCCATCAAGCAGATCGCCTCGGCGCGCTTCGGCGTCACCGCCGAGTACCTCAATAATTGCCGCGAGATCGAGATCAAGATCGCCCAGGGCGCCAAGCCCGGCGAGGGCGGGCAGCTGCCGGGGTTCAAGGTCACGGAGATGCTGGCGCGGCTCAGGCATTCGACGCCGGGCGTGTCGCTGGTCTCGCCGCCGCCGCATCACGACATCTACTCGATCGAGGATCTGGCGCAACTCATCTACGACCTGAAGCAGATCAACCCGGACGCCAAGGTCTGCGTCAAGCTGGTGGCGCGCTCGGGCATCGGCACAATCGCCGCCGGCGTGGCCAAGGCGAAGGCCGACGTGATCCTGATCTCGGGCCACAGCGGCGGCACCGGCGCCAGCCCGCAATCCTCGATCAAGCACGCCGGCGTGCCTTGGGAGATGGGGCTTTCCGAAGTGCATCAGGTGCTCGTGCTGAACCGGCTCAGGCACCGCATCCGGCTGCGCGTCGATGGCGGCATCAAGACCGGCCGCGACGTGGTGATTGCCGCCATCCTCGGCGCCGAGGAATACGGGCTCGGCACGGCGTCGCTCGTCGCCATGGGCTGCATCCTGGTGCGGCAGTGCCATAGCAACACGTGCCCGGTCGGCATCTGCACGCAGGATGCGAAGCTGCGCCAGAAGTTCGCGGGCACGCCGGAGAAGGTGGTCAACCTCTTCAGCTTCGTCGCCGAGGAGGTGCGCGAGATCCTGGCATCGCTCGGCGCGAAGTCGCTCAACGAGGTGATTGGCCGCACCGATCTCCTGGCGCAGGTCAATCGCGGCAGCCCGCATCTCGACGACCTCGACCTCAACCCGATCCTGGCGCAGGCCGATCCCGGCGAGTATCCGCGCTATTGCACGCTCGAGGGCCGCAACGAGGTGCCGGACACGGTCGATGCGCAGATGATCAAGGACGCCAAGGCGCTGTTCGAAGTCGGCGAGAAGATGCAACTGACCTACAGCATCCGCAACACGCATCGCGCCATCGGCACGCGGCTCTCCTCGATGATCACCCGCCGCTTCGGCATGGACGGGCTGCAGCCGGGCCACATCACCGTGCGGCTCAGAGGCTCGGCCGGACAGTCCTTGGGCGCCTTCGCCGTTCAGGGCCTCAGGATCGAGGTGTTCGGCGACGCCAACGATTATGTCGGCAAGGGGCTCTCCGGCGGCACGATCATCGTGCGTCCGATGACCTCGAGTCCGCTCATCGCCCATCAGAACACGATCATCGGCAACACCGTCCTCTACGGCGCCACCGCGGGCAAGCTCTTCGCCGCGGGCCAGGCGGGCGAGCGCTTCGCCGTGCGCAACTCGGGCGCGCGCGTCGTCGTCGAGGGCTGCGGCTCCAATGGTTGCGAGTACATGACCGGCGGTACGGTCGCGGTGCTGGGCGCGGTCGGCGACAATTTCGCCGCGGGCATGACCGGCGGCATGGCGTTCGCCTACGATCCCGCCGAGGAGTTCCCGGCGCGCGTCAATGGCGAGACGGTGATCTGGCAGCGCATCGCCACGGCCCATTGGGAGGGCCTGCTGAAGGGCTTGGTGGAAGAGCATGCGCGCGAGACCCAGTCGCGCTTCGCTCAGCAGCTGCTCGTCGATTGGGCGCGCGAGGTCAAGTGCTTCTGGCAGATCGTGCCCAAGGAGATGCTGTCGCGCCTGCCGGAGCCGCTCACGCTCGAGCCCGCGCGCGCCGAGGCCGGCGACTGAGGGCCGGCCGCTGACGGTTCACGGCGGGGCGAGGCTCGGTTACACTCCACCCCTATGCGCCTCCTCTACCACCTCTGGCTGTCGCCGACCTGCCGCAAGATCCGCATCGTGCTGCAGGAGAAGGGGCTGGACTTCACCATGAAGGTGGAGAAGGTGTGGGAGCGGCGGCCGGAGTTCCTGGCGCTCAACCCGGCCGGCGACGTGCCGGTGCTGATCGAGCCCGACGGCACTGTGCTGGCCGAGGCGGGCGCCATCGCCGAGTTCCTCGACGAGGTCTATCGCGACAAGCTGCTGCTCGGCATCAATCCGCTCGACCGCGCCGAGGTGCGCCGGCTCGTCGCCTGGTTCGACGTCAAGATGAACCACGAGGTCACTGAGAATCTCGTCGGCGAGAAGATCATGAAGCGCTTCCTCGGCTTCGGCCAGCCGAACTCGGCCGCGATCCGCGCCGGAAAGGCCAATCTGGGATATCACCTCGACTACATCGGTTATCTCGGCGAGCGGCGGCGCTGGCTCGCCGGCGACCATTTCTCGCTCGCCGACATCAGCGCGGCGGCGCACCTCTCGGCGCTCGATTACCTCGGCGACGTGCCCTGGGACGAGCACGAGCCGGCCAAGGAATGGTATGCGCGGGTCAAGTCGCGGCCGAGCTTCCGCCCGATCCTCACCGACCACATCCCCGGCGCGCCGCCCCCCAAGCACTACGCCGATCTCGATTTCTGAGGCAGGCCGCTAAGGCTTCTCGTCCTTGGCGGCGCCCTCGCCGCCAGAGCGGACCCCGTCGAGGTTGACCTTGGCTGCGGCCGCAGCGGCGGAATTGGGCGCCAGCTGCGCGACGCGCCGCCAGTCCTGGCGGGCGCCGTCGGTATTGCCTGTGAGGCGTCGGATGTTGCCGCGCTCCAGCAGGCCGGACACGGCGTCGGGCTCGAGCGCGAGCCCCCGCTCGACATCCGCGAGGGCACGATCGAGCGTCCCCAGCGAGCGATAGGCCGAGCCGCGATAGATGTAGGCATCAGCGCGCCTGGGCGCGAGCGCGATGGCGCGGTCGAGATCGCCGATCGCCTCGCGGTACCGCTGCTCCCCGGCCAGCGCCTCGGCGCGGTCGATGAGCAGATCGGCATCCTCGCCATTGAGCGCCAGCGCCGCGTCGAAATCCGCCCGGGCGCGCGCCGGCTCGTCGGCGGCGAGCCAGGCCTGCCCGGCCTGCGCCAGCGTCTGCGCGCGCTGCCCTTTGGGCGCTTCCATCATCGCCGAGGCGAGCTCCTCGAAGCGCACCGCCGCGCCGCGATAATCCTTCAATTCATAGAGCGCTACGGCCTCGCATTGGTCGGCGGCGAAGCCGCCGCCCTGCTCGCGCCATAGCTTGGCCCGCC
>DASVOY010000150.1:0-1839 GCA_036383115.1 Allostellaceae bacterium | reverse complement strand
GCGCCGGAACCACCCGCGGCGCCTCCGCCGCCTGCCGCGCCGGAGGCGCCGCCCGCCGTGGCGATGGTCGAGCCCGACCCGGCGCCGGTCACGCCGCGCCGGGTCGAGAGCCCGCCGGCGCGCGATGCCGCCATGCTCGTCCGGCGCGGCGGCGAGCTGCTCGCCGCGGGCGACATCGTCTCGGCGCGCCATTTCTTCGAGCGCGCCGCCGAAGCGGGAGATGCGGCCGCGGCGGTCGGGCTCGGCAAGAGCTACGACCCGGTCTTCCTGCAGCGGGTTCGCACGCGCGGCGTCGTCGGCGACCCGGACAAGGCCGCGGAATGGTACCGCCGCGCCGCCGCCTCGGGCAGTGCCGAGGCAGCAGCCCTGCTCGCGCGGCTGCTGGTGAAATATCCGCGCTGAATCTGCTGTCATGTCCGTGCTGGAAATTGGATGGTGATGACCATGAAAATGCCGGTATCAGCCCTGCTTCGCCTGTCCTGCCGCGGGGTCGCGGCACTCGCGCTTTCCGGCGGCCTGGTGGCTGCCGCCCAGGGCGAGACGCTGGTGGAGCGCACCAACCGCGGCCTCGTCGAGATGATCACGAACGGCGACAACGGCTCGATCGCCATGGCGCAGGACTTGGCCGGCCTGGTCGATGACGGCGCGACGCGGCGCCTGCTGCCGGTGATCGGCCGCGGCGCGCTGCAGGACCTGATAGACCTCAAGGCGCTGCGCGGCGTCGATATCGGCATCATCCAGACCGACGTGCTGAATTACGCCAAGAAGAACAAGGTCATGCCCGGCATCGAGAATGTCGTGACCTACATCGCCAAGCTCCACAACGAGGAGCTGCACATCCTGGCGCGCGCCGAGATCGGCAAAGTCGAGGATCTCGCCGGCAAGAAGGTCGATTTCGCCGGTGGCGCGGCGGTGACCGGACCCGCAGTGCTGAACCTGCTCCATGTCAAGGTCGAGCCTGTGTCCGACGATCACGCGCGCTCGCTCGCCAAGCTGAAGTCCGGCGAGATCGCCGCGATCGCCTATGTCGCGGCGAAGCCGGCTGCGCTCTTTGGCGCGCTCGGCGAGGGCGACGGCCTGCATTTCCTGCCGATCCCGCTGACGCCCGAGCTGAGCGCGGCCTATGTGCCGGCGCGGCTCACCAGCGAAGACTATCCGCGCCTGGTGCCCGCCGGCACGCCGGTCGACACCATCGCGGTCGGCACGGCGCTGATGGTGGCGAAGCTGCCGCCCAGCACCGAGCGCTATGCCAACATCGCCAATTTCGTCGAGGCGTTCTTCACCCAGTTTCCCCGCCTCCAGGAGGCGCCGCGCCAGACGAAATGGACCGAGGTCAATCTCGCCGCCGAGCTGCCGGGCTGGAAGCGTTTCCCGCCGGCCGATGCCTGGCTCAAGCGCAATGTCGTCGCCGCGGCGCCGGCCATCGACGAGCAGGAGCTGCACGAGATCTTCGCCAAGTTCCTCGACGAGCGGAGCCGGCTGGCGGGTGGCCGCGCCATGTCGGCGCAGGAGAAGGATCAGCTCTTCGACCAGTTCCGCCGCTGGCAGGTCGAGACGCGCTGAGCAAGTTTTCCCGGGAGAATGCGCGTGTTGTCCTGTTTCCCCTTCGACATGCTGCGCCGGACTGCGCTCGCCGGCGCGGCGGTGGCGCTGGCGGCTGTGAGCTTGAGCGCGCCGCATGCGGCGGAGAGCGACGCGGCGCCTCCGGCCAAGCGCGGCGGGACGCTGGTCTTTGCGGTGGAGTCGGAGCCGGCGAATTACGACTGCCACGCCAACGTCTCCTTCGCCTTCCTCCATCCGGTGGCGCCGCACTACTCGACCCTGCTCAAGTTCGACGCC
>DASVOY010000149.1:0-1926 GCA_036383115.1 Allostellaceae bacterium | reverse complement strand
ACGCCGAAAAACTCGTTATTTATTGCGAGAGGGTGTTCTTGGGGCCGTAAACAACCGCACCCATTCGGGAGAGGAGCGCTTCATGGTTAGCAGCACAGCCACGGGCAGGACCGGCGTCCTGTCCGAAGTCGAACACCGTAGGCACCTGACGCGGGCCGTCATCGCGGCCACCGTCGGCACGACGATCGAATGGTATGATTTCTTCATCTATGGCACGGCGGCGGGCCTCGTCTTCGGCAAGCTGTACTTTCCCAACGAGGACGCGCTGACTGCCACGCTCGCGGCATTCGGGACTTACTTCATCGGGTTCGTCGGGCGGCCCATCGGCGCCGCCATCTTCGGCCATTACGGCGACCGAATCGGCCGCAAGGCGACGCTGATCGCCACGCTGCTGTGCATGGGCATCGCGACCTTCCTCATCGCCTTCGTGCCGAGCTACGCGTCGATCGGCGTCTGGGGCGCCGTCATCCTCACGCTGTTGCGCGTGATCCAGGGCATCGGCGTCGGCGGCGAATGGGGCGGCTCGGTGCTGATCTCGATGGAGTGGGCGCGCGGTCATGGCCGCCGCGGACTCATCGCCTCCTGGCCGCAGTTCGGTGTGCCGGCGGGCCTGTTTCTCTCGAACCTCGCGATATTGGCCTTCAGCAAGTTGTCCGGCGACCAGTTCCTGACCTGGGGTTGGCGCATCCCCTTCGCGCTGAGCATCGTCCTGGTCGGCGTTGGCCTCTGGATTCGACTCGGCATTCTCGAGACTCCGGTTTTCCAGAAGCTGGTGTCGGAGCGGAAGGTCGAGCGCGCCCCGATCCTGGAGGTCATCAAGAAGCAGCCGCGCGAGATCCTGCTCTCGGCCCTGGCGCGCATGGCCGAGCAGGCGCCGTTCTATGTCTTCACGGCGTTCGTCTTCGCCTACGCTACCGTCACGCTCAAGATGCCGCGCGATTTCGTGCTCAGCGCCGTCCTTGTCGCCTCGCTGCTCTCCTTCGTCAGCATCCCGCTTTCGGGCCATATCTCCGACCGGATCGGGCGGCGGAAGATGTACCTGATCGGCGCCGCCGTGACGGGCGTATTCGGCTTCGTCTATTTCGGCCTGCTGGATACGGCGATTCCCGCGGCGGTGTTCATCGCCATCGTGCTCTCGCTCATCCCGCACGACATGCAGTATGGCCCGCAGGCGGCGCTGATCGCCGAAGCCTTCACGCCGCGCCTGCGCTACAGCGGCGCTTCGCTCGGCTACCAGCTCGCCTCGGTCATTGCCGGCGGCCCGGCGCCGCTCATCGCGACGGCGCTGTTCGCCGCCTACCATTCGGGCTACGCCATCGCCGTCTACATCGCGCTTTGCGCCGTGGTGAGCCTGGTGGCGGCGGCCATGATGCCGGACTACACCGGCAAGGACATCGCCATGGAATACGACGAGGGTGCCTGAGGCGGGTCGGCTCCGCCGCTCGAGGAGGTGCATCGCGAGGCGCTACCGATGCACCTCCTGCCGTTGCGGCCGCATCTTCCCATTGTCATGATGCACAGTCGTTCGCTTTGCGCCTGAAGTAGTCCACTCCGCGCACTCAAGTGATGCGGCCCGGCGCGCCTTTTAGTCCACTTCGACGCGGATTTGTAGGTTTCACGTGAAACATTCCGGCATCGCGCTGCCGGCGCGGCTGCGTCTCCGGCGCGGTTTTCTGCCGGATCGGGCCGGCCCCCGGCCATGCCACCCTCGACTATCGCCCCATCCTCGATGAGGCGGCGGATCGCGCGCCTATAGCTCTTTGATGCCGGCACCGCGGCCGAGGCGCCGGCGCGGGCGGCCCGGGCGCAGTGCCACTTGATCCAGGTCAGAGACGAAGGACCGCAGAGCTCCCAGCATGAACGCTATGCACGTTCATACGAGATCGCCGATGCAGATCCGTACGATTCTGGCCGCCGTGAGTGGGG
>DASVOY010000148.1:0-1828 GCA_036383115.1 Allostellaceae bacterium | reverse complement strand
AGCTCCTGGCGCTGCTGCGCGCCGGCGAATCTTCCGCCTTCGCCGCGGTGATGCGGCGCAACAACCAGCGGCTCTACCGGCTGGCGCGCGGCATTCTCAGGGACGAGTCGGAGGCGGAAGAAGCTGTGCAGGAAAGCTATGTCCGTGCCTTCACCCACCTCGAAGGCTTCAAGGGCGAATCGAGCCTTGCCACCTGGCTGGCGCGGATCGTGTTGAATGAAGCGCTCGGGCGGCTGCGCCGTCGGCGCCCGACCGTCGATATCGATGACGTCGCCGATACGCTCGCCGCCGGCGCCGACAGCGCCGCGATGTCCCGCGACGAGCCGACGCCCGAGCAGGCGATGGCGCGTCAGGAGATCCGCCGCGCCGTCGAGCAAGCCGTCGACGCGTTGCCGGCCGCCTTCCGCGCCGTCTTCATCATGCGGGGCATCGAGCAGATGAGCATCCAGGAGACGGCGGCTTGCCTCGGCATCCCCGGGGAGACGGTCAAGACCCGCTTTCATCGCGCCAACAAGCTCCTGCGCCATGCGCTCAGCGCGCAGTTCGGCTCGATCCTCGACGGCGCATTCCCGTTCCTGGGAGCGCGCTGCGACAGTCTGATCAGCACCGTTCTCGGACGCCTCGGCCTCGCGGCCGACGGCGATATTCCGGCGCCGCCCCGCGATCGGCCGACGCCGTCGTAAAGCCTGCTCTGAGCGCCGCCGATCGCACGATCACAATGTGGGAGACACTCATGCGGAAAGTTGTTGCAGCCTTTGGAATCCTGGCGCTGACCGCAATTCCGGCCGCCGCCCAGAACGTCCAGAAAGCCCCGCCCGGCGGCGATTACAAGAAGGTGAGCGAGCTGGTCAAGCTGCCGGACTTTCTGCCCGGCATCGGCACGCTCTATGTCAATCCCAAGACCCTGCCGGCCGGTCCCTTCCTGGCCTACGACCACCAGGGCAAGCTCGTGAGCACGGTCTACATGATCCCGTTGAAGGACCTTGAGTCGCAGAAGAAGTTCGACGATCTCGCCGCGCCCGGCGGCAAGGTCGACCATGTCAGCATTTACTACAATGCCGGCCATCCCGGCGTGCCGGACCCCCATTACCACATCGTGCTCTGGCACGTGCCGAAGGCACAGGAGCAGCTGGTGGCGAAATAGCGCGGCTCAGCGGCGGCCGGGGAAACTGCGCCTCGGCCGCCCGCGCATTCACGAGGCGCATAATATATGACGAATTCCAGGAGGCTTTCCCGGCGTGGGCTGCTGCGCACAGCGGCTGTCGTCGTCGGCATATCGGCCGCGAAGGGCCTCGTGCCACGCGCCGCGGCCGATGAGGAGATCAAGGAGGCGGACAAGATCAAGAAGGCGGAGGCGCAGTACCAACCGCGGCCCAAGGGGCAGCAGCGCTGCGAAATCTGCCTCCAGTTCGAGCCGCCGGGCAAATGCAAGATCGTCCAGGGGCCGATCAGCCCGAAAGGCTGGTGCCAGTATTTCGCCGCCCGGGAGAATGCACACTAAAGGCAGAATCCGACCAGGCGGTCGGTACAAGCGCGGCGGGCGCCAACGAGACACCTCATCCTGAGGAGCGCCCGAAGGGCGCGTCTCGAAGGATGAGGCCAAGTTGTTGATGCCACCGAGAAAAAGCTCCGATCCAGAGCCGCCACCCAGGACGCGCCTGTCGAAGGACACGCAATCGCCAATCCAGCCACCGATATGTTTGCGCGCTCCTTTCGCGGAAATGACGGCAGGGATGCGGGTGCTGCCGGTTGATCGGATAGCGCTCTGAGCTTGACCGGCGTTGGCAGAGCGGGGGGATGGATCGAGCCCATGCCGCGAGCCGCCGCG
>DASVOY010000147.1:0-19305 GCA_036383115.1 Allostellaceae bacterium | reverse complement strand
GAAGTGGAATTGGCCAAGAGCAACATCTTGCTGGTCGGCCCGACCGGTTGCGGCAAGACGCTGCTGGCCCAGACCCTGGCGCGCATGCTCGACGTCCCGTTCACCATGGCCGACGCCACCACCTTGACCGAGGCGGGCTATGTCGGCGAGGACGTCGAGAACATCATCCTGAAGCTGCTGCAGGCCGCCGACTACAATGTCGAGCGTGCGCAGCGCGGCATCGTCTATATCGACGAGATCGACAAGATCAGCCGCAAATCCGACAACCCCTCGATCACCCGCGACGTGTCGGGCGAGGGCGTGCAGCAGGCACTGCTCAAGATCATGGAAGGCACGATCGCCTCCGTGCCGCCGCAAGGCGGGCGCAAGCATCCGCAGCAGGAGTTCCTGCAGGTCGACACCACCAACATTCTGTTCATCTGCGGCGGCGCCTTCGCCGGGCTGGAGAAGATCATCGCCCAGCGCCGTCAGGGCACCTCGATCGGCTTCGGCGCCGAGGTGAGGGGGCCCGAGGAGCGCAAGACCGGCGAGATCCTCAAGGACCTCGAGCCGGAGGACCTGCTGAAGTTCGGCCTCATCCCCGAATTCGTCGGCCGCCTCCCGGTGGTGGCAACGCTCGACGATCTCGACGAGGGGGCACTGGTCGACATCCTGACCAAGCCGAAGAACGCGCTGGTGAAGCAGTACCAGCGGCTCTTCGAGATGGAAGATGTGCGGCTCGAGTTCAACGACGAGGCGTTGCGTGCGATCGCGCACAAGGCGATCAACCGCAAGACCGGCGCGCGCGGGTTGCGCTCGATCATGGAGGCGATCCTGCTCGAGCCGATGTTCGAGCTGCCGGGACTCGACGGCGTCAGCGGCATGGTCATCAACAAGGAAGTCGTGGAAGGGCGCGCTCAGCCGCTCCACATCTACTCCGACCGGCGCGGGGATGTCGGCACCGGAGCCTGACGGCTCTGCCGTCGCCCGCACCTCTTGGCCGCCGGGCCGGCCTCGCGCCGGCTCTTGAATGCGCCCCGACACGCGCCAACTTAAGTTCGACATCCCGAAAGCGTCGCGCTGCCGCGGCGCCTGGGCCGTTCCTTTGAAACCCGCCCCAGCTAGATAAAGAGGCGTCATGTTCGAAATTTCCCGCGGTACACTCTATCCCGTCCTGCCGCTGCGCGACATCGTCGTCTTCCCACACATGATCGTGCCGCTCTTCGTCGGCCGCGAGAAGTCGGTGCGCGCGCTCGAGGACGTGATGAAGGATGACAAGCAGATCCTGCTCGTAACCCAGAAGAACGCCGCCCAGGACGATCCCACTTCCGCCGACATCTTCTCCGTCGGCACCATCGGAACGGTGCTGCAGCTGCTGAAGCTGCCCGATGGCACGGTCAAGGTGCTGGTCGAGGGCGGACAGCGCGCCCGCATCATGCGCTTCGCCGAGAACGAAGCCTTCTTCCAGGCCTATGCCGAGACCATCGAGGAGAAGCCGGGCGAGCAGCAGGAGCTCGAGGCGCTGGCCCGCACGGCGGTGTCGCAGTTCGAGCAGTACATCAAGCTCAACAAGAAGATTCCGCCCGAGGTGCTGGTCTCGATCAACCAGATCGAGGATCCCTCGAAGCTCGCCGACACGCTGGCATCGCATCTGGCGCTGAAGATCCCGGAGAAGCAGGAGTTGTTGGAGACCGAGACGGTGTCCGAACGGCTCGAGAAGGTCTTTGGCTACATGGAGAGCGAGATCGGCGTCCTCCAGGTCGAGAAGCGCATCCGCTCGCGCGTCAAGCGCCAGATGGAGAAGACGCAGCGCGAGTACTATCTGAACGAGCAGTTGAAGGCGATCCAGAAGGAGCTGGGCGAGGGCGAGGACGGCCGCGACGAGCTGGCCGAGCTCGAGGAGCGCATCAACAAGACGAAGCTCTCGAAGGAGGCGCGCGACAAGGCGCAGGCCGAAGTCAAGAAACTCCGGACGATGAGCCCGATGTCGGCCGAGGCGACCGTCGTGCGCAACTACCTCGACTGGCTGCTCTCGATCCCGTGGCACGTCCGCACCAAGGTCAAGCGTGACATCAAGGCGGCCGAGCGCGTGCTCAATGACGACCATTACGGCCTCGAGAAGGTGAAGGAGCGCATCCTCGAATACCTTGCGGTGCAGCAGCGTATGCGCAAGGTGAAGGGTCCGATCCTCTGTCTCGTCGGCCCGCCCGGCGTCGGCAAGACCTCGCTTGGCAAGTCGATCGCGCGCGCCACGGGCCGCAACTTCGTGCGCATGTCGCTGGGTGGCGTGCGCGACGAGGCGGAGGTCCGCGGCCATCGGCGCACCTATATCGGCTCGATGCCCGGCAAGGTTATCCAGGGCATGAAGAAGGCAAAGTCGTCGAATCCCCTTTTCCTGCTCGACGAAGTTGACAAGCTCGGCGCCGATTGGCGGGGCGATCCGTCCTCGGCGCTGCTCGAGGTTCTCGACCCTGAGCAGAATTCAAGCTTCAACGACCATTATCTCGAGGTCGATTACGACCTGTCGGACGTGATGTTCGTGACCACGGCGAACACGCTGCGCATGCCGCAGCCGCTGCTCGACCGCATGGAGATCATCCGTCTTCCCGGCTACACCGAGGACGAGAAGGTCGAGATCGCCAAGCGCCACCTCATCCCCAAGCAGATGAAGGCGCATGGCCTCAAGAGTTCGGAGTGGACCGTCACCGACGAGGCGATGCGCGATCTCATCCGCTACTACACGCGTGAAGCTGGCGTGCGCAATCTGGAACGCGAGATCGCCAACCTGACGCGGAAGGCGATCAAGGAAATCCTGATGCGCCGCCTCAAGAAGATCACGGTGACGCGGCGCAATCTCGAGAAGTTCGCGGGGGTCAAACGCTTCCGCTACGGCGAGGTGGAGGAGACCGATCTCGTCGGTGTCACCACCGGCCTCGCCTGGACCGAGGTCGGCGGCGAGCTGCTGTCGATCGAGGCGGTCACCGTGCCCGGCAAGGGCAAGGTGACGGCGACGGGCAAGCTCGGCGACGTGATGCGGGAGTCGGTGCAGGCGGCGGAGAGCTACGTCAAGTCGCGCAGCTACGCGTTCGGCATCGCGCCCTCGCTCTTCGAGAAGAAGGACATCCACGTCCACGTTCCCGAAGGGGCCACGCCCAAGGATGGGCCGTCCGCGGGCGTCGCCATGGTGACGTCGATTGTCTCGGTGCTGACCGGCATCCCCGTGCGCAAGGACATCGCCATGACCGGCGAGATCACGCTCAGGGGCCGGGTGCTGCCGATCGGCGGCCTCAAGGAGAAGCTGCTTGCAGCGCTGCGCGGCGGCTTGAAGACGGTGCTGATCCCCAAGGACAACGAGAAGGATCTCGCCGAGATACCCGACAATGTGAAGCGCGGCCTCAACATCGTCCCGGTCGGCTCGGCCGACGAGCTGTTGAAGCATGCGCTGGTTTCGCCGCCGGTGCCGATCGAATGGACCGAGGAGAGCGAGACGCGGCAGGTGCTGCCGCCCAAGGGCGAGGATGACCGCCCCGGCGTCGTCACGCACTGAGCGCAGGGCTTAGCATCTTGCGCGCCGCCACCTTTCCGGGTGGCGGCGCGTTTCTTTTGCCATGCCAAGAAGGGCGGGCGAGCCGCCGCAATTGACGCCCGCGACAGCAGCGATCTACACTGCGGCGCGACACGGACCTTCGTTCCGCCGTCGATTTCCCACAGCTTCGCGCCACACAGGGGGCACTCGTGAACAAGAACGAACTCATCGATGCTGTTGCGGCTGCCAGCGGCCTCAGCAAGGCGGACGCTGAGAAAGCTCTCGAAGCGGTCTTCGGCTCGATTTCCGACGCGCTGAAGAAAGGTCTCGAGGTTCGCCTGGTCGGCTTCGGTACGTTCAGCGTCACCAGGCGCGCGGCCTCGGAAGGGCGCAATCCGCGCACCGGCGAGAAGATCCAGATCCCCGCCTCCAAGCTGCCGAAGTTCCGCGCCGGCAAGGGCTTGAAGGACGCGGTGCAATAGCGCGCGCCGGCGCCCAACGTGCTATGTTGCGCGCGGCCTCGACGGGCGATTAGCTCAGCGGTAGAGCATCTCGTTTACACCGAGGGGGTCGGGGGTTCGAATCCCTCATCGCCCACCATGCGCGACGTCCGGCCTCACCGCCGTCCTGTGCATTGAAAAGCCGGGCGGATTTGCGCGTCGCTCGGCTTGACACCCCGGAGGTGGCGGGCTACGTAAGCCGCGCCGCGGAGCGAATGCTGCGGGGGTGTAGCTCAGTTGGTTAGAGCGCCGGCCTGTCACGCCGGAGGCCGCGGGTTCGAGCCCCGTCACTCCCGCCATCTCGGCGACCTGGGTCTTCCTGTTTAGGCATCCCGGACCCATATCACCCTGGGGGTGGCGTTGGATCGTTCGTACGCCCGACCGCGACGGCGCCAGGCCTTCTGCACCGCAGCACCGGAATCGAGGAGTCCACGCGATGGACAGCTTGCTGCGCGGGTACCTTCCCATTCTCATCTTCATCGGTGTCGCGGTCGCCCTGGCCGTCGTCATCGTGCTTGCGTCCTTTGTCGTCGCCCGTCAGAACCCCGACACGGAAAAGCTGTCGCCTTATGAGTGCGGCTTCGAGCCCTTCGCCGACGCCCGCAGCAAGTTCGATGTGCGATTCTATCTCGTCTCGATCCTCTTCATCATCTTCGACCTAGAAGTGGCGTTCCTGTTCCCCTGGGCGGTTTCGCTCGGCCGTATCGGCCTGTTCGGCTTCTGGTCGATGATGGTGTTCCTGGGCATCCTCACGGTGGGCTTCGTCTACGAATGGAAGAAAGGGGCGCTCGAATGGGAGTAAGCACCACGCCGGATCGCGCCGTGGCACCGCTGCCGGCAGGGCCGGCGCAGGACGCACTGCTGCGCCGCGCCACCAGCGAGCTGCAGGAGAATGGGTTCATCGTCGCCCAGGTCGACAAGCTCGTGAACTGGGCACGCACGGGATCGCTGTGGCCGATGACCTTCGGGCTGGCGTGCTGCGCGGTCGAGATGATGCATACTGCGGCGAGCCGCTACGACCTCGACCGCTTCGGCATCGTCTTCCGCCCCAGCCCGCGGCAGTCCGACGTGATGATCGTCGCCGGAACGCTCTGCAACAAGATGGCGCCGGCCTTGCGCAAGGTCTATGACCAGATGGCCGAGCCGCGCTGGGTCATTTCCATGGGTTCCTGTGCCAATGGCGGCGGCTATTACCATTATTCTTACTCGGTGGTGCGCGGCTGCGACCGCATCGTGCCGGTCGACATCTACGTGCCCGGCTGTCCGCCCACCGCCGAGGCCCTGCTTTACGGCGTGCTGCAGCTGCAGAAGAAGATCAAGCGCCAGCGGGTCTTCGCCCGCTAGGCCCCGGACCATGACCCAACCGCTCAAGGACCTCGGCGACCATCTCGCCGCCGCTTTCCCGCAGGACGTGACCAAGGCCGAGATCGGCCATGGCGAGCTCGTCGTGACGGTCAAGCGCGAGGCGATCGTGCGCGTGCTCACCTTCCTGCGCGACGACGCGAACTGCCTCTTCCAGCAGCTCGTCGATATCTGCGGTGTCGACTATCCCGACCGTGCCGAGCGCTTCGATGTCGTCTACAATCTCTTGAGCCTCAGGCACAACCGGCGCATCCGTCTCAAAATCATGACGGACGAGGAGAATCCGGTCCCGTCGGCGACTGCCGTCTACAGCGCCGCCGGCTGGTTCGAGCGCGAGGCATGGGATCTCTTCGGCATCTATTTCGCCGACCATCCGGACCTGCGGCGCCTGCTCACCGATTACGGCTTCGAGGGCCACCCGCTGCGTAAGGATTTTTCACTCACGGGATACGTCGAGCTGCGTTACGACCAGGACCAGAAGCGGGTGGTCTACGAGCCGGTGCGGCTGAAGCAGGAATTCCGCAGCTTCGATTTCCTCTCGCCCTGGGAAGGCATGGACAACATCCTGCCCGGCGACGAGAAGGCGACGAAGAGCGAGGACGGGCCGCGATGACGACCGCCCCGCAGGCCGAAGCGCAGATCAAGAGCTTCACCATGAATTTCGGGCCGCAGCATCCGGCGGCCCATGGCGTGCTGCGCCTCGTCCTGGAGATGGACGGCGAGGTGGTCGAGCGCGCCGACCCGCATATCGGCCTGCTCCATCGCGGCACCGAGAAGCTCATGGGCATCGATCCGCCGCTGCGCGCGAAGTACATCCGCGTCCTTTATGCCGAGATCACGCGCATCCTCAACCACCTCTTAAACCTGACCGCTTTCGCGCTCGACGTGGGCGCCATCACCCCGCTGCTCTGGGCCTTCGAGGAGCGCGAGAAGCTGATGGAGTTCTACGAGCGGGTGTCCGGCGCGCGGCTCCACGCCGCCTATTTCCGCCCGGGCGGCGTGCACGAGGACCTGCCCGCCGGGCTCGCCGACGACATCCGCGCATGGGCCGAGCAGTTCCCCGCGCGCATCGACGATCTCGAGAAGCTGCTTACCGAGAACCGCATCTTCAAGCAGCGCACCGTCGATATCGGCATCATCAGCGCCGCCGACGCGCTCGATTGGGGCCTCGCCGGGCCGATGCTGCGCGCCTCGGGCGTGCCTTGGGATCTGCGCAAGGCGCAGCCTTACGACGTCTACGAATCCATGGACTTCGACATTCCCATCGGCAAGAACGGCGATTGCTGGGATCGTTATCTCGTGCGCATGGAGGAGATGAGGCAGTCGCTGCGCATCATCAAGCAGGCGCTCGACCAGATGCCCGGCGGCCCGATCAAGGTTAACGACCGCAAGGTCGCGCCGCCGCCGCGGGCGGAGATGAAGAACTCGATGGAAGCGCTGATCCATCACTTCAAGCTCTATACCGAGGGCTATCACGTGCCGGCCGGCGAGACCTACACCGCGACAGAGGCGCCCAAGGGCGAGATGGGCGTCTATCTTGTCGCCGACGGCACCAATCGTCCGTATCGCTGCAAGATCCGTTGCCCGGATTTCGCCTTCCTCCAGGCCACCGATTTCATCGGCAAGGGCCACATGCTGGCCGACGTCGTCGCCATCATCGGCTCGATGGACATCGTCTTCGGGAGCATCGACCGATGAGCGGGCCCGCCCAGAATTCCCCTGTCGAGCAGCCGGAGCGCTTCGAGTTCACGCCGGAGAACCTTGCCAAGGCCAAGGCCCATATCGCCAAGTACCCGCCGGGGCGGCAGGCGAGCGCGGTGCTGCCGCTGCTCGATCTGGCGCAGCGTCAGCATGGCAACTGGCTACCGCGCGCAGCGATGGACTACGTCGCCGACATGCTCGACATGGCGCATATCCGCGTCTACGAGGTCGCGACCTTCTACTCGATGTTCAATTTGCGCCCGGTGGGCAGGCACTTCTTCCAGATCTGCACGACCACGCCCTGCTGGCTCCGCGGCTCGGACGAGGTGGTGAAGGCGTGCGAGCACAAGCTCGGCATCGGCATCGGCGAGACCACGCCCGATGGTCAGTTCACGCTGACCGAGGTCGAGTGTCTGGGTGCCTGTGTCAACGCACCGATCATCCAGGTGAACGACGATTTCTACGAGGATCTCGACGGCGCCGCGACCGGGAAGCTGATCGACGCGCTCCGGCGCGGCGAGGTGCCGGCGCCCGGCTCGGCGCGGCAACGCCAGACCTCTGGGCCCGAGGGCGGGCCAATGACGCTCAAGGACCTCTCCTTCACGGGACCGAAACCATAATGCTCGACGACAAGGACCGGATCTTCACGAACCTCTATGGCCAGCACGATTGGCGGTTGCCCGGCGCGCGGACGCGCGGCGACTGGGACGGCACCAAGGAACTCGTCCTCAAGGGGCGCGACTGGATCACCAACGAGGTGAAGAATTCCGGCTTGCGCGGCCGGGGCGGCGCCGGCTTCCCGACCGGCGTCAAGTGGTCCTTCATGCCGAAGGAGAGCGCGCGGCCGACCTATCTCGTCGTCAACGCCGACGAGTCCGAGCCCGGCACTTGCAAGGACCGCGACATCATCCGCCACGATCCGCATAAGCTCATCGAGGGTTGCCTCCTCGCCAGCGTGGGCATGGGTGTGCATGTCTGCTACATCTACATCCGCGGCGAGTTCTACAACGAGGCGCAGCGCCTCCAGGCGGCGATCGACGAAGCGTACGCGGCGGGCCTTGTCGGCAAGAATGCCTGCGGTTCCGGTTATGATTTCGAGCTCTATCTCCATCGCGGCGCCGGCGCCTACATCTGCGGCGAGGAGACGGCGCTGCTCGAGAGCCTCGAGGGCAAGAAGGGCCAGCCGCGGCTGAAGCCGCCCTTCCCGGCGGCGGTCGGGCTCTATGGCTGCCCGACCACGGTGAACAATGTCGAGACCATCGCCGTGGTGCCGACAATCCTGCGGCGCAGTGCGTCGTGGTTCGCCGGCATCGGCCGGCCCAAGAACGAGGGCACCAAGGTCTACTGCATCTCCGGCCATGTCGAGAAGCCTTGCAACGTCGAGGAGGCGATGGGCATTCCCTTGAAGGAATTGCTGGAGCGCCACGCCGGCGGCGTGCGCGGCGGCTGGGACAACCTGCTCGGCGTCATCCCCGGCGGCTCTTCGGTGCCGGTCATCCCGAAATCGGTCTGCGACACCGTGCTGATGGATTTCGATGCGCTGCGCGAGGCGAAGAGCGGTCTGGGCACCGCGGCGGTGATCGTTATGGACAGGTCGACCGACATCATCCGGGCGATCGCGCGGCTGTCGAAATTCTATAAGCATGAGAGCTGCGGCCAATGCACGCCGTGCCGCGAAGGCGCCGGCTGGATGTGGCGGGTGATGGAGCGCATGGTGAAGGGCAACGCCTCGGTCGAGGAGATCGACATGCTGCTCGACGTCTCCTTCGAGATCGAGGGCCACACGATCTGCGCGCTCGGCGACGCGGCGGCGTGGCCGGTGCAAGGGCTCATCCGGCATTTCCGCCCAGAGATGGAGCGCCGCATCCGCGAATACCGCGAGGCCGCCGCAAGGCGCGCCGCCTGAGGACCACGCTTATGCCGAAACTCACCATCGACGGAATCGCGGTGGAAGTGCCGCCGGGCACCACCGTGCTCCAGGCCTGCCAGCAGGCCGGCATCGAGGTGCCGCATTTCTGCTATCACGAACGCCTGGCGATTGCCGGCAATTGCCGCATGTGCCTGGTGGAGCAGGAGAAGGCGCCGAAGCCGATCGCCTCCTGCGCCATGCCCGCGGCGGACGGGATGGTGATCCATACCGAGAGCGAGAAGGCCAAGAAGGCGCGCAAAGGCGTGATGGAATTCCTGCTCATCAACCATCCGCTCGACTGCCCGATCTGTGACCAAGGCGGCGAGTGCGACCTGCAGGATCAGGCCATGGCCTACGGCTTCGACCGTGGCCGCTTCCAGGAAAACAAGCGTGCGGTCGAGGACAAGGATTTCGGCCCGCTGGTCGCGACCAGCATGAACCGCTGCATCCATTGCACGCGCTGCGTCCGCTTCCTCACCGACGTCGCCGGCGTGCAGGAGCTGGGCGCCACGGGGCGCGGCGAGAACATGGAGATCGACACCTATATCGAGCGCTCGCTCACCTCCGAGCTCTCCGCCAACATCATCGACCTCTGTCCGGTGGGTGCGCTCACCTCGAAGCCCTACGCCTTCGTGGCGCGGCCCTGGGAGCTGCGCAAGACGGAGAGCGTCGACGTGCTCGATGCCGTCGGCAGCAACATCCGCGTCGACAGCCGCGGGGCGCAAGTGCTGCGCGTGCTGCCGCGCCTCAACGAGGACGTCAACGAGGAGTGGATCTCCGACAAGACGCGCTTCGCCGTCGACGGGCTGGTGCGCAAGCGCCTCGACCGCCCCTATGTGCGCCAGCAGGGCGGTGGGCTCGTCGCGGCCGAGTGGGGCGACGCCTTTGCCTTCATCGCCGACCGGCTCCAGGGCGTCGCGGGCGACCGCATCGCGGCCATCGCCGGCGATCTCGCGGATTGCGAGGCGATGCTGGCGCTCAAGGATTTGATGACAGGGTTGGCCTCCCCCCACCTCGATTGCCGCCAGGACGGCGCGGCACTCGATCCCTCCTGCCGCGCCGGATACCTCTTCAATACCGGTATTGCCGGCATCGAGCGGGCGGATGCGTGTCTGCTCATCGGCACCAATCCTCGCGTCGAGGCGCCGATCGTCAATGCGCGGCTCAGGAAGCGCTGGCTCCAGGGCGGGTTCAAGGTGGCGGCCATCGGGCCTCGGCTTGACCTGACGTTCCCGGTCGCGGCGCTCGGCGACGGGCCGCAGGCGCTCGCCGACATCGCTGCGGGCAAGCATCCCTGGGCCGAGACGCTCAAGGCCGCGAAGAACCCGATGCTGATCCTGGGGCAGGGGGCGCTGGCGCGGCCCGATGGCGCCGCCGTCCTGGCGGTGGCGCGCAAGCTCGCCGAGACCGTGAACATGGTGCGCGAGGGCTGGAACGGCTTCAACGTGCTGCACACCGCGGCGGCGCGGGTCGGCGGCCTCGATCTGGGATTCGTGCCAGGGCCGGGCGGGCGCGACACCGCCGGCATCCTCACGGGCTGCGAGAGCGGCGAGATCGAGATCGTCTATCTCCTCGGCGCTGACGAGATCGACGAGAGCTGGCTCGGCCGCGCCTTCGTCATCTACCAGGGCCATCACGGCGACCGCGGCGCAAGGCGGGCCGACGTGGTGCTGCCGGGCGCCGCCTATACCGAGAAGGACGCGACCTACGTCAACACCGAGGGGCGCGTGCAGCTCGGTCGCCGCGCTGTCTTCCCGCCCGGTGATGCGCGCGAGGACTGGAAGATCCTGCGCGCGCTTTCGGGCGCGCTCGGCCACAAGCTGCCTTACGATTTACTCGCTCAGCTGCGCAAGCGGCTGATTGCGGTGAACCCCAGCTTCGGTGCGATCGAGCAGATCACGCCGGCAGCATGGGGCGCCTTCGGCAGGGAGGGCCCGCTGGGCCCGGCGCCCTTCGCCTATCCGATCGCCGATTTCTACCGCACCGACCCCATCAGCCGGGCCTCGCCCACCATGGCCGAGTGCGCCGCGGCGTTGCGCGCGGCGGCAGAAAGCCCGCAGAAGACCGGCACCCATGGGTGATTTCCTGACCGGCTACGCCCTGCCGACCGTGATCATGGTGGCAGAGACCCTTGCGATCATCGTGCCGCTGCTGCTGGCGGTCGCCTATCTCACTTATGCCGAGCGCAAGGTGCTGGCGGCGGCGCAGCTGCGCAAGGGCCCGAACGTGGTGGGGCCCTTCGGGCTACTGCAACCGATCGCCGACGGCGCCAAGCTGCTCTTGAAAGAGACGGTGATCCCGAGCGGCGCCAACCGCGTCGTCTTCGTCGCCGCGCCGATCATCACCTTCGTGCTCAGCCTCGTCGCCTGGGCGGTGATTCCCTTCGATGCCGGCGTGGTCGTCTCCGACATCAATGTCGGCATCCTCTATCTCTTCGCCATCAGCTCGCTCGGCGTCTACGGCATCATCATGGCGGGCTGGTCGTCGAACTCGAAATACGCCTTCCTGGGCGGGCTGCGTTCGGCGGCGCAGATGGTGTCCTATGAGGTGTCGATCGGCTTCGTCATCGTCAGCGTGCTGCTCTGCGTCGGCTCGCTCAACCTCTCCTCGATCGTCGAGGCGCAGCGCACGGTCTGGTTCTGCGTGCCGCTCTTCCCGATGTTCATCGTCTTCTTCATCTCGGGCCTGGCCGAGACCAACCGCTCGCCCTTCGACCTGCCGGAGGGCGAGTCCGAGCTGGTGGCTGGCTTCTTCGTTGAATACTCCGCGATGACCTTCGCGCTCTTCTACCTCGGCGAATACGCCAACATGATCCTGATGAGCGCGATGACGAGCATCCTGTTCCTGGGTGGCTGGCTGCCGCCCTTCGGCGTCGCGCCCTTCACCTGGATCCCGGGGCCGGTGTGGTTCGCGCTCAAGATCGCCTTCGTGCTGTTCTGCTTCCTGTGGGTCCGGGCCACCTTCCCGCGCTTCCGCTACGACCAACTCATGCGCCTCGGCTGGAAAGTGTTCCTACCGTTCTCGCTGTTCTGGCTGGTGCTGACGGCCGGGGTTCTTGTCGGCATGGGCTGGCTGCCGAAATAGCGATGACGACGGCTCAACTTGCCATCTGCGGGCGGCGCATTATGGTAACGCCGCAAAGGATCAGATAATGGCTTTCCTGGATCGCGGCGCGCGGACGTTGCTGCTCTCCGAGCTGGTCTCGGGGCTGTGGCTCACCTTGAGGTACATGTTCAAGCCGCCGGTCACCGTTAACTACCCCTATGAGAAGGGGCCACTCAGCCCGCGCTTCCGCGGCGAGCATGCGCTGCGCCGCTATGCCAACGGCGAGGAGCGCTGCATCGCCTGCAAGCTGTGCGAAGCGGTCTGCCCGGCGCTCGCCATCACCATCGAGGCCGAGCCGCGCGAGGACGGCAGCCGGCGCACCACGCGCTATGACATCGACATGACGAAGTACATCTATTGCGGCTTCTGCCAGGAGGCATGCCCGGTCGACGCCATCGTCGAAGGTCCCAATTTCGAGTTCGCCACCGAGACGCGCGAGGAGCTCTTCTACGACAAGGACAAGCTCCTGGCCAATGGCGACCGCTGGGAGGCGGAGATCGCGAAGAATCTCGCGCTCGACGCACCCTATCGATGAGCGTGGCATGATCATCCAAGCGCTCTGTTTCTGGGTCTTCTCCTTCGTGCTGGTGGCGTCGGGGATCATGGTGATCGCCGCGCGCAACCCCGTGCATTCGGTGCTGTTCCTCATCCTGGCCTTCTTCAACGCGGCGGCACTCTTCGTGCTGCTGGGCGCCGAGTTCCTGGCGCTGATCCTGGTGATCGTCTATGTCGGCGCCGTGGCGGTGCTGTTCCTCTTCGTCGTGATGATGCTTGACATCAATTTCGTCGAGCTGCGCCAGGGCTTCCTGCAATACCTGCCGGTCGGCGCGCTCGTCGGCCTCATGCTGCTGGTCGAGCTGGTGCTCGTTTTCGGCGCCTGGGCGGCGGCGCCCAACGTTGCCGCGAGTATCGCCGCACCGCTGCCGCAGGCGGCCGGCGCGACCAACACGCAGGCGCTGGGTGCGCTCCTATACACCCGCTACGTCTATGCGTTCCAGGCCGCCGGGATGGTGCTGCTCGTCGCCATGGTCGGCGCCATCGTGCTGACGCTGCGCGCGCGCGAGGGCGTGCGGCGCCAGAACGTCGCCGAGCAGGTGGCGCGCCGGCGCGAGGATACGCTCGAGATCGTCAAGGTGCGGCCGCGCCAGGGGATTTGAGGGTCATGCTGGACATCGGTCTCGCCCATTACCTGACGGTCGCCGCGATCCTGTTCACGCTGGGGATCTTCGGCATCTTCCTCAACCGCAAGAACGTCATCATCATCCTGATGTCGGTCGAGCTGATGCTGCTCGCCGTCAACATCAATTTCGTCGCCTTCTCGGCCTACCTCCACGATCTCGTGGGCCAGGTCTTTGCCATGTTCGTGCTGACAGTCGCCGCGGCCGAGGCGGCGATCGGGCTCGCCATTCTCGTCGTCTATTTCCGCAACCGCGGCACCATCGCGGTTACGGACATCAATCTCATGAAGGGCTGACCGAGTGACGATCGCCGCCGTTTTCCTGCCGCTCCTGGGCGCCTTCATCGCCGGATTCTTCGGCCGCTGGATCGGCGATCGCGGTGCGCAGCTCGTGACTTGCGCCGGCATCGGCATCGCCGCGGTACTCGGCGTCATCCTCTTCGTCCAGGTCGCGCTGGGCGGGCAAGCGCACATCGTCGACCTCTTCACCTGGATCGACACCGGCGACCTCGATCCGGCCCGCCAGCTCCAGGCGCAATGGGCGCTGCGCTTCGACACCCTGAGCGCCGTCATGGTCGCCGTCGTCACCGTGGTCTCGGCCATGGTCCACGTCTACTCCATCGGCTACATGGCGCATGACCACTCCATTCCGCGCTTCATGGCGTATCTCAGCCTCTTCACCTTCTTCATGCTGATGCTGGTGACGGCGGACAACTTCATCCAGCTGTTCTTCGGCTGGGAGGGGGTGGGGCTCTGCTCCTACCTGCTGATCGGCTTCTGGTACGACCGTCCCTCCGCGAACGCTGCGGCGATCAAGGCCTTCATCGTCAACCGCGTCGGCGATTTCGGCTTCGCCCTCGGCATCTTCGCCGTCTACGCCATTGTCGGCTCGCTTCATTTTCAGACCGTCTTCGATGCGGCGCCGAATTTCGCGAATACCTCTTTTCCGTTCCTCGGGATGCAGGTGGACGCGCTCACCCTCACTTGCATCCTGCTGTTCATCGGCGCCATGGGAAAGTCCGCCCAGATCGGGCTGCATACCTGGCTGCCGGACGCGATGGAGGGGCCGACGCCGGTCTCGGCCCTGATCCATGCCGCGACCATGGTCACCGCCGGGGTCTTCATGGTGGCGCGGCTGTCGCCGCTCTTTGAGTATGCGCCGGTCGCGCTCGCCGTCGTCTGCGTCATCGGCGCTACCACGGCCCTCTTCGCCGCCAGCGTCGGCATGGTGCAGAACGACATCAAGCGCGTCATCGCCTATTCGACCTGCAGCCAGCTCGGCTACATGTTTGCCGCCGCCGGCGTCTCGGCCTATTCGGCGGCGATCTTCCACCTGATGACGCATGCATTCTTCAAGGCGCTGCTCTTCCTCGGCGCCGGCTCGGTGATCCACGCCCTCTCGGGCGAGCAGGACATGCGCCGGATGGGCGGCCTCTGGCGCCTCATCCCCATCACCTACGCGCTGATGTGGATCGGCAACCTCGCGCTCGCCGGCATCCCGCCCTTTGCCGGCTACTTCTCCAAGGACGTGATCCTGGAGGCGGCCTGGGCGTCGGGCACCGGCGTCGGGTTCTATGCCTTCTGCCTCGGCAGCTTCGCCGCCTTCCTCACCGCCTTCTACTCCTGGCGGCTTATCTTCCTGACCTTCCACGGCGAGTCCCGCGCCCCGCGCGAGGTGATGGAGCATGTGCATGAATCGCCGCCGGTGATTCTCTGGCCCCTCTACGTGCTGGCGGCGGGCGCGGTTTTCGCCGGCTGGCTCGGCTACAACGATTTCGTCGGCGAGGGGCGCGAGAATTTCTGGGGCGATTCGATCCTGGTGCTGCCCAATCACGCGAGCCTCGAGGCGGCGCATCATGTGCCGTTCTGGGTGGGCACGTTGCCGACCATGGTCGGCCTGCTCGGTATCGCCGTTGCCTGGATCTGCTATATCTGGCAGCCCGGCTTGCCGGCGCTCATGGCGCGGCGCCTGCGCCCGCTCTATCTCTTCCTCTTCAACAAGTGGTACTTCGACGAGCTCTATGACGCGCTCTTCGTGCGGCCGGCCATGGCGCTCGGCCGCGGCTTCTGGAAAAAGGGCGACGGCGCGCTGATCGATGGGCTCGGTCCGGATGGGCTTGCCGCGACCACCGTGAGGCTCGCCGTGCGCGCCAGCCGGCTGCAGACCGGCTATCTCTATCACTACGCCTTCGCGATGCTGATCGGCGTGGTGGCGTTCGTCTCTTGGTACCTCTTGCGGCACATCGCGTGAGCGGCACCATGGAAAACTGGCCACTCCTGACGCTCGTCACCTTCCTGCCGCTGGCGGGCGTCCTCTTCATCCTGATGCTGCGCGGGGATCCGGAGGCGGTGGCACGCAACGCGCGCTGGATCGCGCTCTGGACGTCGCTCCTCGATTTCGTGCTGTCGCTGGCGCTTTGGGCCTATTTCGACCCGACCCGCGCCGAATTCCAGTTCGTCGAGCACGCCGACTGGCTGCCCGAATTCAACATCGCCTACTACATGGGCATCGATGGCATCTCGCTGTTCTTCGTGCTGCTGTCGACCTTCCTGACGCCGATCTGCGTCGTCGCGAGTTGGACCTCGGTGACGCGGCGGGTGAAGGAATACATGATCGCCTTCCTCGTCCTCGAGACGTTGATGGTGGGCATGTTCTGCGCCCTCGACTTCGTCGTCTTCTACATGTTCTTCGAGGGCGTACTCATTCCGATGTTCCTCATCATCGGCGTGTGGGGCGGGCCGCGGCGCGTCTATGCCGCGTTCAAGTTCTTTCTCTACACGCTGCTGGGTTCGGTGCTGATGCTGCTCGCCATCCTGGCGATCTATCATCAGATCGGCTCGACCGACATTGTCGAGGCGCTCGACCGGTTGCCGGTTATCCTGAAGGACGCGCCAAGGCTGCAAACCTGGCTCTGGCTCGCCTTCTTCGCCTCCTTCGCGGTCAAGGTGCCGATGTGGCCAGTGCATACCTGGCTGCCCGACGCCCATGTCGAAGCGCCGACTGCGGGCTCGGTCATCCTCGCCGGCGTGCTGCTGAAGATGGGCGGCTACGGCTTCATCCGGTTCTCGCTGCCGATGTTCCCGATCGCCTCGCACGATCTGGCGCCCCTTATCTTCGCCCTCAGCGTCATCGCCGTCATTTATACCTCGCTCGTCGCGCTCGCCCAGGAGGATATGAAGAAGCTCATCGCCTATTCCTCGGTGGCGCATATGGGCTTCGTCACCATGGGCACATTCAGCCTCACCTCGGAGGGGTTGCAGGGCGCGATGGTGCAGATGCTGAGCCACGGCATCGTCTCGGCCGCGCTCTTCCTTTGCGTCGGCGTCGTCTACGACCGGCTGCATACGCGCGATATCGCGCGCTATGGCGGGCTCGCCGACAACATGCCGAAATACGCCGCCGTGTTCATGGTGTTCATGCTGGCCTCGGTGGGCCTGCCGGGCACGAGCGGCTTCGTCGGCGAGTTCCTGGCGCTGATCGGCACTTTCCAGGTCAACACCACCGTGACCTTCCTCGCCACCACCGGCATGATCCTCGGCGCCGCCTACATGCTCTACCTCTACCGCCGGGTCGTCTTCGGCACGATCACGCGTGAGGATGTCCGCGCCATGCTCGACCTCAACTGGCGCGAGATCGCGATCTTCGCGCCGATGATCGCCATCGTGCTGTGGATGGGCGTGTATCCCGTCTCCTTCCTGCAGCCGATGCAGCCTTCGGTGGCGAACCTCGTCGAGCGCATCCAGGAGGCACTCCGCCAGGACGCCGCGGCGAAGCTGGCGCAGCGTTAGGAACAGAGCGCCATGCCCCTCGACCTGCCCAATTTCCTGCCGGCGCTGCCCGAGATCTTTCTTGCGGCGAGCGCCATGGTGCTGCTGCTCCTGGGCGTGTTCCAAGGCGAGGAGCATGCGGCGCGCGAGGTATCGTGGCTCGCGGTGATCGTGCTGGCGATCGCCACCGCGCTGGTCGGCACGCTCGGCTTCGATCGGCAGGTCAGCCTCTACGGGCTTTTCGTTGCCGACGGCTTCGCCGTCTTCATGAAAGTGCTGGTGCTGATCGGGTCGGCGATGTCGATCGTCATATCGCTGCGCTTCAACGAGCGCGAACGCATCGCGCGCTTCGAGTACCCGGTCCTGATCCTGCTCGCGACTGCGGGCATGATGGTGATGATCTCGGCCAACGATCTCATCTCGCTCTATCTCGGGCTCGAGCTGCAGAACCTGGCGCTCTACGTGATCGCGAGCTTCCAGCGCGATGCCGTGCGCTCAACCGAGGCCGGGCTCAAGTATTTCGTGCTGGGCGCGCTCTCCTCGGGCATGCTGCTTTACGGCGCCTCCATGGTCTATGGCTTCGCCGGCAGCACCAATTTCGACACGCTGGCGCAGACCCTGCCGCGAAGCTTCGAGGCGAGCGGCGGCTATTCGATCGGCCTCATCATCGGCATCGTCTTCATCGCCGTCGGCCTCGCCTTCAAGGTCTCGGCGGTGCCGTTCCACATGTGGACGCCCGACGTCTATGAGGGTGCACCGACGCCGGCGACGGCATTCTTCTCGGTCGCGCCCAAGATGGCGGCAATGGCGCTCTTCATCCGCGTCATGATGCAACCCTTCGGCGACCTGCACCTGCTCGAGCAGTGGCGGCAGATCATCTGGTTCATCGCCGTCGCCTCGATGCTGCTCGGCTCGCTCGCCGCCATCAACCAGCGCAACATCAAGCGGCTGATGGCCTACAGCTCGATCGGCCATGTCGGCTATGCGCTCATCGGCCTAGCGGCCGGAACCGACATCGGAGTGCGCGGCATCCTCATCTACATGGCGATCTATCTGTTCATGAACATGGGCACCTTCGCGGTGATCCTGTGTATGCGCCGCCAGGGCCAGATGGTGGAGCGGATCGACGATCTCGCAGGGCTGTCGCGCTCGCAGCCGATGCTGGCGCTGGCCCTCTTCATCTTCATGTTCTCGATGGCCGGCATCCCGCCGCTCGCGGGCTTCTTCGCCAAGTTCTACGTCTTCATGGCCGCCATCGACGCCGGGCTCTTCTATCTTGCGGTTATCGGCGTCGTGACCAGCGTCATTGGCGCCTACTATTACATACGCATCGTCAAGCTCATGTATTTCGACGAGCCCGTCGGCGCTCCGTTCGATCGCCCGATTGGCCGCGAGGTGCAGGCTGTGCTGCTTATCTCCGCGCTCGTAACCCTGCTGTTCTTCGTCTTTCCCGGGCCGATCGTCGATGGTGCGGCCGCCGCGGTCGACGCGGCCAAGTTCACCCCGGCGAGCAGCGCCACGCCAGAATGACAGCGGCGCCGCTTCTGGCTCCCTTCTACCGCGTGCTGAGCTTCTCCGTGCTCGACAGCACCAACGAAGAGGCGAAGCGGCAGGCGGGCACGGGGGCGGCCGAGGGCACTCTGGTGTGGGCGCGCGCGCAGAGCGCCGGGCGGGCAAGGCGCGGCCGCGCCTGGGTCTCCGAGCCCGGCAACCTCTACATGTCGGTCCTGCTGAGGCCTGAGAGTTCGCCAAGCAGCGCGGCCCAACTCGGCTTTGCCGCCGCGCTGGCGGTAGGCGAGTCGGTCCTGCCGCTGCTGCCGCGGGAGGACATGCTCAGCTACAAATGGCCCAACGATGTGCTCATCGATGGCCGCAAGGTGAGCGGCATCCTGCTCGAATCCCAGGCGGCGGGCGAGGGGCGATTGGACTGGCTGGTGGTCGGCATCGGCATTAACCTCGCCTCGTTTCCCGAGAATGCGGAGTATCCCGCCATCTCCCTCGCGGCAGCAGGGGCCCGGGCGGTAACGGTCGAGGCGCTGCTGGAAGCGGTCGCCGGGCGTTTCCACTTCTGGTATGAGCGCTGGCGGCACGAGGGCTTCGCGCCGCTGCGCGCGGCGTGGCTGGCGCGGGTTCGCGGCCTCGGCGAGGGCATTCGCGTGCGGCTCCCCGGGGGCGAGACCAGCGGCCGCTTTGCCGGGCTCGGCGAGGACGGCGCGCTGCTGCTCGAGGACGGGACCGCGCAGCGCCGCATCGCCGCCGGCGACGTGTTCCCGGCCGC
>DASVOY010000146.1:0-6291 GCA_036383115.1 Allostellaceae bacterium | reverse complement strand
GATCGCCGTCCTCGCCGCGACGGGCGTGGCGCTGGCCGACGAGCCCAAGGTGCTCAACATCTATAATTGGTCGGACTACATCGGCGACGACACCGTGTCGCGCTTCGAGGCCGAGACCGGGATCAAGGTCAATTACGACGTCTACGACAGCAACGAGGTGCTCGAGGCCAAGCTCCTCGCCGGCCACTCTGGCTATGACCTTGTCGTGCCCTCGGCGAGCCCTTTCCTCGCGCGCCAGGCCGTCGCCGGCGTCTACCGGAAGATCGACAAGGCGAAGCTCGCCAATTACCGCAACCTCGACCCGCAGATCCTCGCCGCCGCCGCCAATGCCGATCCCGGCAACCAGTATGGCGTGCCCTATCTCTGGGGCACCACGGGCGTCGGCTACAATCCGGCGAAGGTGCAGGCAGTGCTCGGCAAGAAGGCGCCGACCGACAGCCTGAAGCTGATCTTCGATCCCGCGAACGCCAAGAAGCTCGGCGCCTGCGGCATCTCGCTGCTCGACACGCCGCAGGAGGTTTTCCCCGCCGCGCTCGCCTATCTCGGCCGGCCGCCCTTGAGTCGCGACCAGCAGGATCTCGACAAGGCGGTCGGCACCGTCATGGCGATCCGCCCGGCGGTGCGCAAATTCCATTCCTCGCAATACATCAACGATCTCGCCAATGGCGATCTCTGCGTCGCCTTCGGCTATTCGGGCGACATGCTGCAGGCGGCGAACCGCGCTGCCGAGGCGAAGAACGGCGTCGACATCGCCTACAGCATCCCCAAGGAAGGGGCCATGATGTTCATCGACATGATGGCCATCCCGAAGGATGCGCCGCATGCCGACAACGCCCTCAAATTCATCGGCTTCATCCTACGGCCGGAAGTCATCGCGGCGATCAGCGACAAGGTGCAGTACGCCAATCCCAACACGCTCGCCACCGAGCTCGTCGACGAGGACATCCGCACCAACCCCAACATCTATCCTCCGCCCGAGGTGCGCGCGCGTCTCTTTTTCGATAGCCCGGCAACGCCGCAATACGAGCGACTGCGCACCCGCGCCTGGACCAAGGTGAAGACCGGCAGCTAGCCGGTCGCGCAGCGATCATGATGCCGTCATCGACCCTCCTCCCCACCCCGCCCGCTCACGGGCGAAGGGGGCAGACAGTGGCTTCGTTCGCATGTCCCTCCCCCTCTGAGGGGGAGGGACCGGGCGGGAGGTGACGCGCACGTTGCCGTCAGCAGATCCAAACGCCAAGGCGACGACGCACGCCGCCCCGACCGATCCCTATCTGCGCCTCGAGCGCGTGGTGAAGCGCTACGCGCCTGGCGCCGCGGCGGCGGTCGACGACGTCTCGCTCGATATCGCGCGCGGCGAGTTCTTCGCCCTGCTCGGGCCGTCCGGCTGCGGCAAGACGACGCTGCTGCGGCTGCTGGCCGGCTTCGAGCGCCCGGACGAGGGGCGCATCCTGATCGACGGCGCCGACATGGCGGGCGTGCCGCCTTATGCGCGTCCGGTGAACATGATGTTCCAGTCTTACGCGCTCTTTCCGCACATGACGGTGGCGCAGAATGTCGGCTTCGGCCTCAGGCAGGAGGGGCTGCCGCGGCGCGAGATCCAGACGCGCGTCGCCGGCATGCTCGAGCTCGTCAAGCTCGGCCGGCTTGCCGGGCGCAAGCCGCACCAGCTCTCGGGCGGCGAGAAGCAGCGCGTGGCGCTGGCGCGCGCCCTGGTCACGGAACCCAAGCTGGTGCTGCTCGACGAGCCGCTCGCGGCGCTCGACCGCAAGCTGCGCGAGGAGACGCGCTTCGAGCTCGTCCGCATCCAGCAGCGCGTCGGCATCACCTTCCTCATGGTGACGCATGACCAGGAGGAGGCGATGAGCATGGCGTCGCGCCTCGCCGTCATGTCGCACGGGCGCATCGTCCAGCTCGGCACACCGCAGGAGGTCTATGAGACGCCGGCCAACCGCTTCGTCGCCGATTTCATCGGCACGGTGAACCTTTTCACCGGCCACGTCGCCGGCGTCGATGGCGATCGCCTGCTGGTCTACTGTCCCGATGCCGGCGCGCTCCTCACCGTCGAGCACGCGGCGATGCCGACGGGAAAGGATCTCGCCGTCGCGCTGCGGCCGGAGAAGATCGCGCTCGACGCGGCGCCGGTCGAGCCCGGACCCAACCGCCTCGCGGGCCGCATCGGCGCCATCGCCTATCGTGGCGAGGCGTCGAGCTACGAGATCGAGCTGGCGACCGGCAAGATGCTGCGCGCGACCGTGCCCAACACCAAACGGCGCGCGGTGCCCTTCGCCGTCGGTCAATCGGTCGGGCTCGTCTTCGAGCCCGGCGCCTGCGTGGTGTTCGAGCCGTGAGCGAAGCGTTCCGGCGCCGTGCCGTGCTGGCGCTGCCCTATGCCTGGCTCGCGCTCTTCTTTCTCGTGCCGTTCCTGATCGTGCTCAAGATCAGCCTCGCCGAGACGACGATCGGCGTCCCGCCCTACACGCCGCTCGTCGAGCGCGGCGAGGGCGGCCTCGGCCTGCATGCGAGCCTCGCCAATTACCGGTTCCTGCTCGGCGACAGCCTCTACATCCGCGCCTATCTGAACGCCGTCAAGTTCGCCGGCGTCTCGATGCTGCTCTGCCTGCTGCTGGGATATCCCATGGCCTACGGCATCGTGCGCGCGCCGCGGGCCTGGCGCGGAATCCTGCTGCTGCTGGTGATCCTGCCGTTCTGGACGAGTTTCCTGATCCGCGTCTATGCCTGGATCGGGCTGCTCAAGGGCAACGGCCTGATCAACAATTTGCTGCTGGCGCTAGGCGTCATCCACGAGCCGCTGGCGCTGCTCAACAACGCCTTCGCCGTCTATCTCGGCATCGTCTACTCGTATCTTCCCTTCATGGTGCTGCCGCTCTATGCCGCGCTCGAGCGGCTCGACCCGGCGCTGCTCGAGGCGGCCGGCGATCTCGGCTGTCGGCCCTGGCAGGCCTTCTATCGCGTGACATTGCCGCTGTCGCTGCCGGGCATCGCTGCCGGTGCGCTCCTCGTGTTCATCCCGGCGGTCGGCGAATTCGTCATCCCCGACCTCCTGGGCGGCCCCGACACGCTGATGATCGGCAAGGTGCTGTGGGACGAGTTCTTCAACAACCGCGACTGGCCGGTGGCCTCGGCCGTGGCGGTGGCCATGCTGGTCCTGCTCGTCGCGCCGATGGTGTTCGTGCGGCGCCTGCTCCAGGGCGAGACGGCATGATCAACCGTCTCTCGCCCTTTCTCGCGGTCATGCTGGTGGTCGGCTACGCCTTCCTCTACGGGCCGATCGTCTCGCTCATCGTCTATTCCTTCAACGCCTCGCGGCTGGTGACGGTATGGGCGGGGTTCTCGACGCGCTGGTATGTCGAGCTCGCCCACAACGAGGCGATTCGTGGCGCCGCGCTCATCAGCCTCGAGATCGCGATCGCCGCCGCCAGCGGCGCGCTCGTCCTCGGCACGCTCGCGGGCTTCGCGCTGCAGCGCTACCGCCGCTTCCGCAGCCGTGCCGTCTTCGGCACGCTGGTGATGGCGCCGCTCGTCATGCCCGAGGTCATCACCGGGCTGTCGCTGCTGCTGCTCTTCGTCGCGCTGGAGCAGGCGATCGGCTGGCCCGATGGGCGCAGCATCCTCACCATCACCATCGCCCATATCACGCTAGGCACCGCCTATGTCGCCGTCATCGTCCAGGCGCGGCTCGCTGCCTTCGACCGCTCGCTCGAGGAGGCGGCGCTCGATCTCGGCGCGCGGCACGTCAAGGTATTCTTCGTCATCACCCTACCGCTCATCGCGCCGGCGCTGGCTGCTGGCTGGCTGCTGGCCTTCACGCTCTCGCTCGACGATCTCGTCATCGCGAGCTTCACCTCGGGCCCGTCCTCGACCACGTTGCCGATGGTGATCTTTTCGAGCGTCCGCCTCGGGGTGAGCCCGCAGATAAACGCGCTGGCGACGCTGTTCATACTGACTGTGGTCGTCGTCGTGACGGTCGCGGGCCGCTTGCTGGCGGGCCGGCGATCGTAGCCGTGGACCACGTCCGGGAGCCGAATCAGCTGTCGTAGCGCACCACCGAGGTGAACGGGACGTCGATGCGCTCGCGCCCGTCCAGAAAGGCGAGCTCGATGATGCAGGCGGCGGCAACGACGTCGCCGCCGACCAGGCGGCAAAGCCGGACAGCGGCGCTGAGCGTCCCGCCGGTGGCGAGCAGGTCGTCGAGGATGATCACTCGCTGGCCCGGCTCGATGGCGTCGGCCTGGATCTCGAGCGTGTCGCTGCCGTATTCGAGGTCATAGGTATAGGGGATCGTCGTGCCCGGCAGCTTGCCGCGCTTCCGCACCATGACGAAGCCGCAGCCGAGGCTATAGGCGAGTGGGGCGGAGACGAGGAAGCCACGCGACTCGATGCCGACGAGGAGATCCGGCTTGTAGGGGCGCAAGGCCGCATCGAGCCGCTGCACCGTCGCGTGCCATGCCTCGCCATGCGCCAGCAGGGTCGATATGTCATAAAACAGGATCCCGGCCTTGGGAAAATCGGGCACCGCCCTGATATGCTTCTTCAGATCCATCCGCCGCTCCTTCGCGCGTGCTACGCGTGGCGGGCGCTACTCTAACGGAACCCGCGGCGCGCGAAAGCGGCATTTCGCGCCGCCCCTCGTCAGGCGTGAGCCAATGTGTAGACTGTGGCGCCATGCAGAGTAGCGGCGGCTGGCTGGAGATCGCGCGGCGGGACGAGGCGCTCGTCCTCGAGGCCGGCGGCCGCTGGCTCGTCGGCACGGCGGCCGAGCTCGACCGCGCCCTGAAGGGGCTCGACGGCATGGCTGCGGGCGTGGCGGTGCGCATCGATCTCGCCCGCGTCGAGATGCTCGATACGGTCGGCGCCTGGCTCGTACTGCGCACTTGCCGGCGTTTCGAGGGGCGCGGCGTGGCCGCCAGCATCGAGAACGTGCCGCACGCCTTTGCGCCGCTGCTCGACCAGGTGGCCAAGGGCGAGCCGCCCGAGCCGGTCGTCGAGTCCGAGCCCGGCCTCGCCGAGCGCCTTCGCGCCGCGCTGCAGCTCGTCGGCGAGGCGACGTTCGAGTTCTTCCGCGGCGCCCGCGAGCTCCTGGGCTTCTTCGGTCTCGTCTGCGTCACGGTGGTGCGGACCATCGAGCAACCGGCCCGGCTGCGCTCGGTGTCGCTGGTGGCGCAGATGCAGCGCGTCGGCGTGACCGCGCTCCCCATCGTCGGGCTGCTCTCGTTCCTGATCGGCGTCGTTCTCGCCTTCCAGGGCGCCGATCAGCTGCGCCGCTTCGGCGCCGAGATCTTTGCCGTCAATCTCCTCGGCATCGGCATCCTGCGCGAGCTCGGCGTGCTGCTGACTGCGGTCATCGTCGCGGGCCGCTCGGGCAGCGCGTTCACCGCCGAGATCGGTGCGATGCAGGTCAACGAGGAGATCGACGCGATGCGCACGCTCGGGCTCGACCCGATCGAGGTGCTGGTCGTGCCGCGGCTCTTCGGCCTGGTTCTGATCCTGCCGCTTCTCACCATCTATGCGAACTTCATGGGGCTGCTCGGCGGCGCGCTGATGTCCTGGGCCGCGCTCGGCATCCCCTTGCCCCAGTTTGTCCTTCAGCTGCACGACTCCGTCTCCGAGGCGACCTTCTGGATGGGGCCGGGAAAAGCGCTGTTCTTCGGCGCCGCCATTGCCGTCGTCGGCTGCCGCCGGGGCCTTAGCGTCGAGCGGAGCGCCGAAAGCGTCGGCCGGCTCACCACCATCTCGGTTGTCGAATCGATCTTTCTGGTGATCGTCATCGATGCGGCGTTCTCGATCCTCTTCGCCCAGCTCCACATCTGATCAAGGCGCAGCCGGAGCGCCGATCATCCGCATCCGCGGCCTGGTGACGCGGCTCGGCGGGCGGGTGCTGCATGAGGATCTCGACCTCGAGGTGCGGCGCGGCGAGGTGCTGGGCGTGGTCGGCGGCTCCGGCAGCGGCAAGTCGGTGCTGTTGCGCACGGTCATCGGGCTGATGCGGCCGGCGGCCGGTGCGATCGAGGTCTTCGGCGAGGAGGTCTACCGGATCAAGGACGAGCAGCGGCGGCGGCTCGAGGCGCGCTGGGGCGTGCTGTTCCAGGACGGCGCGCTCTTCAGCTCGATGACCGTGGCGCAGAACATCGCCGTGCCGCTCAAGGAGCAGCTCGCCCTTGACCCGTCGCTCATCGACGAGATCACCCAGCTCAAGGTCGCCCTGGTCGGCTTGCCGGCGGACGCCGCGGCGAAGCATCCGGCCGAGCTCTCGGGCGGCATGAAGCAGCG
>DASVOY010000145.1:0-4434 GCA_036383115.1 Allostellaceae bacterium | reverse complement strand
CAGCACCGTCCTGGCTCAGGTTCATGGCGGCCGCGGCGTGCCACAGCTCAGGATCGACGATCAGGCGACCGAATTTGGCCGCGTCGATGAGAACAATTTCAAGGGGAATGCCACGCTCGCCGCCGGCAGCCGGCTTGCCGTCGAGCAGAATGGGCGCACGCTCGGCAGCTGGCCCATCACCGTGCTCCCGGACCTGCCGCCGAAGATCGAGTTCGCCAAGCCGCCGCAACGCACGCAACGCGCGGCGCTGCGCCTCGAGTACCAGGCGAGCGACGATTACGGCGTCGAAAGCGCCAAGGCCGTCATCACCCGGCCCGGGGACAACAGCGGCGAGACGATCGCGCTCGACCTGCCGCTGCCGGGCCCGCACCTCAAGGAAGCGCATGATTCGAGTTATTACGACCTGACCGCGCATCCCTGGGCCGGCCTGCCGGTCGACGTGCGGCTCGAGGCGGCGGACGCGCTCGGCCAGACCGGCAGCAGCGAGACGATCCGTGTCACCTTGCCCGAGCGGGTCTTCCACCATCCTGTCGCGCGCGCCATCATCGAGCAGAGAAAGCAGCTCACGCTCGATCCCTCGCAGCGCGATGTCGTCGCCGAGACGCTGTCCGACCTGTCGCTCCGGCCGAAGCTCTTCAACGACGACAAGGTCGTGTTCCTGGCGCTGCGCACGGCGCAGGCCCGGCTCATGCTCGACAAGAGCACCGGCGAGATCCCGGCCGTCCAGCAGCTCCTCTGGGAGACCGCCGTGCGCATCGAGGACGGGCGCACCACGCTCGTTCAACGCGATCTGCGCGACGCGATGAAGGCGCTGCAGGATGCGCTGGCGCGCAATGCGCCCGATGCCGAGATCGAGCGGCTGACGCGCGAGCTGCAGCAGGCGATCGACCGCTATCTCCAGGCGCTGGCCGAGAACATGCAGCGCCAGGGCGAGAACGACCAGCAGCAGCCGATGGACCCGTCGCGCATGCTGAGCCGGCAGGATCTGCAGAGCATGCTGGACCGCGCGCGCGAGCTCGCCCGCACCGGCTCCCGCGACGCAGCGCGCGACATGCTCTCGCAGTTGCAGGAGATGCTGGAGAACTTACGAATGGCGCGGCCCGGCCAGATGCAGAACGGCCAGGGCCAGGCGATGCGGCAGATGCAGCAGATGATGCAGCGCCAGCAGCAGCTGCTCGACAAGAGCTTCCGCCAATCGCGCCAGGGACGGCAAGGGCAACAAGGTCAACAGGGTCAACAGGGGCAGCAAGGCCAGCGCGGACAGAGCGGCCAGAACGGCCAGCCGCAGGCTGGCGGCCAGCAAGGCGATGGCGACATGTCCGGCGATCAGGAGTCGCTCCGGCGCCAGCTCGGCGAGATGATGCGCCAACTCGGCGAGCAGACCGGCGACATCCCGCAATCGCTGGGCCGCGCCGAGCGCGCCATGCGCGGCGCCGGGGAAGCGCTGCAGCACGGCCAGCCCGGCAACGCGATCGGCCCGCAGACCGAGGCGCTCGACCAGCTGCAACAGGCCGCACGCAGCATGGCCGAGCAGATGATGGGCCAGAAGGGCAACGGCCAGCCCGACGGGAGCGATCCCGGCGAGCGCGAGGGAATGCGCCAGGCCGAGCGCGATCCCTTCGGCCGGCTGAACACGCAAGACCACGCCAATGGCGGCGTCGACGATGGCGGCCGCATGCGCATGGGCGACGGTCCCAACAGCAACTATGCCGTCGAGAAGGCCAAGGGTATCCTCGAGGAGCTGCGCCGCCGCGCGGGCGAGCGCAGCCGGCCCGAGATCGAGCGCGATTACATCGACCGGTTGCTCAAGCAGTTCTGACGATCGGCGACACCGGCCGTTAGCAGGGCATGCGATCCAGAGGACAACGGCGATGAAAGTTGGTGTCATCGGTGCCGGCGCGGTCGGCTCGGCCTGCGTCTTCGCGCTCGTCATGCGCGGAGCGGCGCGCGAGATCCTGCTCGTCGATAGGACGCGGGCGCGCGCCAAGGCGGTCGCCACCGACATGCGCTACGGCGCGCCGCTCTCCGCCATGGTGACGGTGCGCGACGGCGACTACCCGGACCTTGCCGGGGCGGCGCTCGTCATGATCACGGCAGGCGTCAACGAGAAGGCCGGGGGCGCCACGGACCGCGACGATCCCGCCGGCCGGCTCAAATTGCTCGAGACCAACGCGGGGATCTATCGGGAGATGGTACCGCGGGTGGTTGCGGCGGCGCCCGAGGCGGTGATCCTCGTGGTTACCGACCCGCCGGACCCGCTCGCGGATCTTGCCCGCCGCCTCGCCCGCCACGACCGCGTCCTCAGCACCGGCACGTATCTCGACAGCCTCCGCTTCGGCGTCCACATCGCCGAGGCGCTCGGCGTCGATCCGGCCTCGATCGAGGCGCAAGTCCTCGGCGAGCACGGTCCTTCGGAGGTCTTCGTCTGGTCGGGCGCCCGCGTCGCCGGCGTGCCGCTCGCCGACGCCTTCGCACAGTACGGCATGTCGGCCGATGATCGCCGGCAGGCGATCGAGCATGACGTCCGATACGCCAACATCACCATCATCGAAGGGAACCGCGCGAGCCAGCACGGCATCGGCATGGTGTCGGCTCGGATTGCCGAGATGGTGTTGCGCGACGAGGGAGCGGTCGTTCCCATCGGCTGCTTCAGCGCGGCCTATGGCGTCACTTTGTCGCTGCCCTCTGTCGTCGGGCGGCGCGGCGCGATTCGCGTGATCGAGCCCAGCCTGTCGCCGGAGGAGCGGCAAGCGCTGCGCCGCAGCGCCGAGACGCTGAAACAGGCGGTGGCGCGAATCGAGAGCTGACCGCCTTAACGCTCGAGCTCCGCGGCGACGGCCGCGCAGATTTCCTCGAGCGTGAACGGCTTGGTAATGACGCGGTGAATGAGGGCCTCGAGGTTGTGGGCGCGCTGCCGCTCGCTGGAGAAGCCGGTCATCAGCAGGATCTTCATCCCGGGACGGTCCTTGCTCGCCTTGAGCGCGAGCGCGATGCCGTCGAGCCCGGGCATGACGATGTCGGTCAGCAGCAGCTCGAAGTCGGACCCCGCCATGGCGGCGAGCGCATCCGAGCCGTCCTCCACCGGAGTCACCTCGTGGCCGCGGTGACGCAGCGCGCGGCTGACGAAGGCTCTCACCGCGACGTCGTCCTCTGCCAGGAGAATCCGCGCCACCTGCCGCCTCGGTACTAGGAGCCGGTGTCGAGCAGCACGATGACGCCCGTCGCCGCCTCGCTCGGCTGCGCGATGCTGGTGCGGAAAGGGACGCGCCCGCCGGGAAGGAGCGCTTCGTCGCTGATGCCGAAGGACCACGACTGCAGCTCATGCTTCTCGTTGTCCTGCAGGATTACCCTGAGCTTCGGCACCTCATGGGCGACCCGCGAGACGTTCAGCACCTCGCCCTCGATGACGAGGGTGGGCAGCCCGTTCTCCGTGTCGCGGCTCGTCGTGACCTTGAGCTGCAGATCGCCCGGCCGCGCGGCGACGGGGACGCCGGCCATGTCGTAATAGGGGGCCGCGCCGGGCCAATAGCCCACCACCTGGTCGCGCGCCCACCACAGCCCGCCCGCGGCGACCCCGAGAAGCACGATGACGGCGAGCACCCAGGGCACGGCGGACGAGCGGCGCTCCGGCGGCGGCAAGGCCGGCAGCTGCACCCGTCCGCCGGGACGCATCGACGGAGGCGGTTCCGGCGTCGTCAGATCGATGCGGCGCGGCGCGTCCTCGGGCGGCGTCTGATGCCACGTATGGGAGCAGCTGGCGCAACGCACCAGCCGTCCCGCCGTGCCCAGCGCGCGCGGGTCGACCAGATACCGCGTAGAGCAGACGGGACAGGTGAGGATCATTGATGCCCAGGCACCTTTTTTGTCCTTATAGGGCTTGGAGGACGCGTGAGGCAAGGAAACCCCGCGCGGCCGAGCGTCTGGACGCAGGCCGGCGCGTCGTGCCATGTTGCCGCCGGCGGTGATGACGCCGCGCTGCCACGGAGAGCGCGCTTCTTGGTCCGGTTCGAGAATGTCGGCATGCGATACGGCGCGGGGCCGGAGGTGCTGCGCGACATCACCATGCGGCTGCCGCCCGGCTCGTTCCATTTCCTCACCGGCCCGAGCGGCGCCGGCAAGACCAGCCTGTTGAAGCTCATGTATCTCGCCGAGCGGCCCTCGCGCGGGCTCATTTCCCTGTTCGGCCGCGACATCGCTACCACGCCGCGCCGCGAGCTGCCGGCGCTCCGGCGCAAGATCGGCGTCGTCTTCCAGGACTTCCGCCTGATCGATCACCTCTCGGCCTTCGACAATGTCGCGCTGCCGCTGCGGGTCGCCGGCCTCGCCGAGATACAGATCCGCGACCATGTCAGCGAGCTGCTGCGCTGGGTCGGGCTCGCCGATCACCTCAACGCCAGGCCCGCGACCCTTTCCGGCGGCCAGCAGCAGCGCCTC
>DASVOY010000144.1:0-1534 GCA_036383115.1 Allostellaceae bacterium | reverse complement strand
ATTGACGCCGAAGACGCCGCGGTTGTCGTTCATCAGGCGGAATGGCGTGAAGCGCAGCCACGGCACGTCGATGATCGCCCGCGCCAGCCCCGGCCAGCGGCCGAGCGGCCCGACGGCCGCGGCGAGCCCGAACACGGCGAGGCGGCCGGTCGGCGCCAGGCTGTCATAGCTGTCGCGCCACGACCTGCCGCCGCGCGCGTCGAGCGCGAGGTCGACGCCCCTGCCCTCGGTGAGCGCCCTCACCTGGCTCGGCAAGCTGCCGGAGCGCGCATCGATCAATCCCATCACGCCGCGGCGGCGCAGGAACTCGTGCTTGGCCGCGGATGCGACGCCGATCACCTTGGCGCCGACGATCGCCGCGAGATCGATCGCGGCGAGGCCGACGCCGCCGCCGGCCGAATGGACGAGCACGATCTCGCCGGCACGCAGCCGGCCCATGGCCACGATCAGCTGGTAAGCGGTGAGATAGGTCACCGGCAGCGCTGCGGCTTCGGCGAAGCCGAGCGCGCCCGGGACCGCGAAGGCCTGGCGCTCCGGCACGCAGACGTGGCTCGAATAGCCGCCGAACCGGGTCAGCGCGATCACCCGGTCGCCCGGCGAGAATTTCCGGGCGGCGGGGCCCGCGGCAGCGACGTCGCCGGCCACCTCATAGCCCACCACGCAAGGCGGCTTCGGCGCATCGGGGTAGACGCCGATGCGCGCCATGATGTCGGCGAAGTTGACTCCGGAGGCGGCCACGTCGATCAGGATCTGGTCGTCGACGGGCCGCGGCACCGCCGCCTCGCGCACCTGCAGCACCTCGGGCGGGCCGTGCCGGGTGATCCACACTTGGCGCATCGTGGCGGCAGATGCCATCATCCCACTCCTGCGACCCTATCCTAGTCTTCCGGCGCCGCAGCTCCAACACGTCGTCATGTGAGGAAAGATCGTGAGCTGGCAGAACCTCGTCCTGTCATTCTTCCTGCGCAAGCGGCTGAAGCCGTTTCTGTCGCGCGCGCTCGAGGTCGAACACGTCCGCGAGCTCGTCAGCCGGCCCATGTGGAAACCGCGCGCGCCACTCGGATGGCGCGTCCGCCAGACGACGGAGCCGCCCAAAGGCGAATGGATCGAGCGCGACACGGGGGCGAGCAATCCCGAGGCGGGACGCACGCTGCTCTATCTGCATGGCGGCGGCTATTTCTTCTGCTCGCCCGAGACGCATCGCCCGATCACATTTCGCCTTGGCCCCGGCGCCGGCGCGCGCAGCTTCGTACCGGATTACCGCTTGGCGCCGGAGCACCGCTTTCCCGCGGCGGTCGAGGATGCGGTCGCCGCCTACCGCCATCTGCGGGACGCCGGCACGCCGGCGAGCCGCATCGTCATTGCCGGCGATTCCGCGGGAGGCGGACTCGCGCTGGCGATGTTGGTGGCGCTGCGCGATGCCGGGGAGGCGCTGCCGGCCGGTGCCGTGCTGTTCTCGCCCTGGACCGACCTCGCCTGCACCGGCGGTTCACTCGTCACCAATGACGGGAGCGATGTGATGTTCCACGGCGAC
>DASVOY010000143.1:0-4992 GCA_036383115.1 Allostellaceae bacterium | reverse complement strand
CGAGGTGGTGCGCGGCGGGCTGCAGGCGATACCGCGCGGCCAGTACGAGGCCGCGGCGGCGCTGGGATTGGGATATTGGCAGCGGATGCGTCTGGTGGTCCTGCCGCAAGCGCTGCGTATCGCCATCCCGCCGCTGGTCGGCACCTTCATCGGCGGCTTCAAGGACACGGCGCTGGTGAGCATCGTCGGCCTCTTCGATCTGCTGCAGGATGTGGCCGTCGGCACCAATGATCCCAACTGGCGCGGCGCCTATATCGAGGGCTACGCCTTCGTCGCCGCGATCTATTTCGTATTCTGCTATGCGATGTCGCACTATAGCCGCTCGCTCGAGGCACGGCGATGAAGGACAAGATCAGCGAGAAGAAGATGCCGCCGGGCGACCGGCTGATGATCGAGCTGCGTCACGTCAACAAATGGTTTGGCGACTTCCAGGTGCTGAGGGATGTGAGCCTCGCCGTGCGCCCCGGGGAGAAGGTGGTGGTATGCGGCCCGTCGGGCTCCGGCAAATCGACGATGATCCGCTGCATCAACCGGCTCGAGCAGCATCAGCAGGGCCAAATCTTCGTCGACAATATCGAGCTCACCGACGATGTCAGCCACATCGAGGCGATCCGGCGCGAAGTCGGCATGGTGTTCCAGCAGTTCAACCTGTTTCCGCACCTGACCGTGCTCGACAACCTGACCTTGGCGCCGATCTGGGTCCGCCGCATGCCGAAGCGCGAGGCGGAGGATCTCGCCATGCACTACCTCGAGCGCGTGCGCATCCCCGAGCAGGCGCGCAAATATCCCGGCCAGCTGTCGGGCGGCCAGCAGCAGCGCGTGGCGATCGCGCGCTCGCTCTGCATGCGGCCGCAGGTCATGCTGTTCGACGAGCCGACCTCGGCGCTCGATCCCGAGATGATCAAGGAAGTGCTCGACGTGATGGTGGAGCTGGCCGAGGGCGGCATGACCATGGTCTGCGTTACCCACGAGATGGGCTTCGCGCGGCAGGTCGCCGACCTCATGGTGTTCATGGACCGCGGCGAGATCGTCGAGACCGCGCCCCCTGCGGAATTCTTTTCCGCGCCCAAGAGCGAGCGGACGCGGTTGTTCCTCAGCCAGATCCTGCGCGGGTGAGGCGGGAGCGACGCGAGAGGGCGGCGCTCCTGGCCCCCTTACATGGCGTTCTTGGTCTTTTCGGCCGAATTGCTGAGCGCGCTGCCGGCCGCCGACATATCCTCGCCGAAGCCGCGCGCCGTGTTGCAGGCGCTGAGCGTCATGGCGGCGCCAGCAAGCACGAACACGGCCAGCAACGCCGACGCGAAACCTTTACGCATCTGTTCCTCCAATAGGTAAATGCTTATTGATCCTTGCCCCTTGCCGAGGAACAGTTGAAGAGGTCGACAGGTTCCGCGCCCACAACGGCGCAATCATGACGCCAATGGCGGCAGTCTCGGATGGACGACGCCGCGCGGCAGCACGCCGGTGAGTCGGGGATCATCGAACAGAATGTCGCGGCGCTGATAGACACGGAAGCCCGCGCGCTGGTAGAGGCCGAGGGCGCGCGGATGATCGTAGGTCGAGGTATGCACCCAGACGCGTGCCGTGGCGCCAAGCCAGGCATTGTCGACCGCGCTCTGCAGAAAGTACAAGCCCAGCCGCCGACCAATGAAATCCGGCACGAGGCCGAAATAGCAGAGCTGTGTGTCGCCGGAGGCGGTGCGCTGCAGCTCATAATAGCCGGCCGGCACGCCGCCGGCGTAGAGGACGAAGACCTCGACATCGTCGCGCGCGAGATGCGCGCGCAGGTGCTCGTCCGTCCACAGCCGCCGCTCGAACCACAGCCAAGGCTCGCCGACGGTGTTGTAGAGGTAGCGATAGAAGGAGACGGTGCAGCGCTCGGCGCGCAGCAGCGCCAGCTTGGCGGCGGGTGCAGGCCGCGGCGGACGCAACGGCCTCGCCGTCATCTCGAGATAGGTGATGGTGTCGGCGAGCTGACCCGCCATCGTCTCAGCGCGGACCGGTCGCGACCGGCGTGTCGCCGGGCAGCCCCCATTCCGACCACGACCCGTCATAGACAGCGGCATCGGGCCAGCCCAGGAGATGGAGCCCGAAGGCGAGCGCGCAGGCGGTGACGCCGGAGCCGCAGCTCGTGACGACGGGCCTGCCGCGTTCGAGCCCGGCCTCGGCAAAGCGCCGCGCGAGCGCCTCGGCCGGGAGCACCGTGCGTGTCTTCGGGTCGGTCAGTTGATCGACGGGCAGGTTGAGGCTGCCGGGGATGTGGCCGGCGCGCAGCCCCGGCCGGGGCTCGGCGGCGCTGCCCTCGAAGCGGCCGCGCGAGCGGGCATCGATCACCTGCTCGCGCCCAGTCGTAAGATTGTCGAGGAGTTGCGCCTTGTCGCGTACCAGGAGCGTGTTGAGCCGTGCGGTGAAGTGGCGCTCGCGCGGCGCCGGCAACTCGTCGGTGACCGCACGCCCCTCGGCCAGCCATTTCGGCAAGCCGCCATCGAGGATCGCCACGTCGCGATGGCCGAATACGCGCAGCATCCACCAGGGCCGCGCCGCCGAACTCAAGCCGGCGCTGTCATAGACGACGATCTTGTGGCCGTCGCCCAGGCCGAGCTTGCGCATGCGCGCCGCGAACTTCTCCGGGCTCGGCAGCATGTGCGGCAGCGTGCTCTGCTCGTCCGCGATGTCGTCGATGTCGAAGAACACCGCCCCCGGGATGTGACGCTTATCGTAAAGCTCGCGCCCGGTCGGGGTGACGCCGGGCAGGGTGAATGTGCCGTCGACGACGCGCAAATCCGGCGCGTCCAGGTGCGCGGCAAGCCACTCGGTCGAGACGAGCGCCTCCGGGTTGGCGTAAGGCATGGCGAGGTCCTCCGGAACCTTCTCGCGCTCACTCGGCGAAGCCGATGACGACGCGGCGGTTCTGCTTTCCCTTGTTCTCGATCTTGACGACCTCCACGCGGCCGATCTCGCCGGTGCGGCGGAGATGCGTGCCGCCGCAGGGCTGGAGATCGACGCCGGCGACGTCGAGGAGGCGCACGCGCCCCTGGCCCATGGGCGGCTTCACCGACATGGTGCGTACCAGCTCGGGTCGCGCGATCATTTCCTCGTCGCTGATCCAGCGCGGCGTCGCCGGATGGTCCGCGGCGATCAGTTCGTTGAGGCGGCGCGTGATCGCGTCCTTGTCGAGCGCGCTGCCCGGCACGTCGAAATCGAGCCGGCCCTTGCCGTCCGCGATCTGGCCGCCGGTGACCGCGCCCGGCACCGCGGCGCAGAGGAGGTGGAGGCAGGTATGCATGCGCATGAGGCGATAGCGCCGCTCCCAGTCGATCTCCGCCGTCGCGGCGTCCCCGGGCGCCGGAATCGCCGCGCCGGGCGCCGGAATGTGCAGCACGGCGTCGGGACCGTCACCCTTGCGCGTGTCGACGATCGGCACGGTGCGACCATCGGCGAGGCGCAAGAGGCCGGTATCGCCCGGCTGCCCGCCGCCCTGGGGATAGAAGACGGTGCGGTCGAGTTGAATGCCGTCCGCTTCCACGGCGATAATCCGCGCCTCGCAGGAGCGGAGATAGGCGTCGTCGCGAAACAGCAGCTCGGTCATTGGTCGAGCCATACCGGCACCGGCAGCTTGCGCTCGCGCAGGAAGGCCGGGTTGAACAGCTTCGATTGGTAGCGCGTGCCGTAATCAGCGAGCACGGTGACGATGACGTGGCCCGGCCCCAGCTCCTTCGCCGCCCGGATGGCGCCGACGATGTTGACGCCGGTCGAGCCACCGAGGACGAGTCCTTCCTCCTGCACCAGGTCGAACAGGATCGGCAGCATCTCCTCATCGGTGACCCGGAACCAGCCATCGACCGGCGCTCCCTCGAGGTTCCTGGTGATACGGCCCTGGCCGATGCCTTCGGTGATCGAGCTGCCCTCGGCCTTGAGCTCCCCCTTGGCATAATAGTTGTAAATGGCCGAGCCTGGCGGATCTGCAAGATAGATCCCGATCTTGGGATTGCGCTCCTTGAGGGCCATGCCCACGCCCGCCAGCGTGCCGCCGGTCCCGACCGAAGCGACGAAGGCATCGACCTTGCCGTCGGTCTGCTCCCAGATCTCGGGCCCCGTCGTCTCGTAATGAGCGCGGCGGTTGGCGATGTTGTCAAACTGGTTGGCCCAGATCGCGCCCTTGGGCTCCTTCTGCGCCAGCTCCTGGGCGAGGCGCTCGGAATAGCGCACATAGTTCATCGGGTTGGCGTAAGGCACCGCGGGCACCAGCCGGAGGTCGGCGCCGCACAGCCGGAGCATGTCCTTCTTCTCCTGGCTCTGGGTTTCCGGCATGACGATGACGCTATGATATCCCCGCGCATTGCCGACCAGCGCCAGGCCGATGCCGGTATTCCCCGCGGTGCCCTCGACGATCACGCCTCCGGGCCGGAGAAGGCCGCGCTCCTCGGCATCCTTGATGATGTAGAGGGCGGCGCGGTCCTTGACCGAGCCGCCGGGGTTCAGGAACTCCGCCTTGCCGAGGATGGTGCAGCCGGTCATCTCGGACGCGCGCCGCAGGCGGATCAGCGGGGTATTGCCGATGGTTTCGGTGAAGCCGTCGCGAATCTGCATCTTCCAGGCCGGTTCTTATGGGCCGCTTCGGCCGCGGCGAAAGCGAGTCGAGACTATAGGCGGCAAGGCCGAACGATCAAGTCGCACACCAGGACGATAAAGTCCTCTTCCCTTGTGGGAGAGGAGGGCCCGCCGCGAAGTTTCTCTCATAAGGGGAGAGGGAATTGTTCCGCGTTGCGGCGCCACCGCGATTGACTTGCGGAGGACGGCAACCCCACAATTCGCGCCGTGATCGTTCCACGTGCCGCGCTCATTTTCACCCTGCTCGCAGCCCCGCTCGGTGGCCCCGCGCAGGCCGCGGCGCCGCAGGATACGATCGTCATGGGGAAGGGCATCGACGACATCGTCTCGCTCGATCCGGCGGAGGCTTACGAACTGTCGGGCGTCGAGGTCGTCGGCAAC